>CANRCU010000251.1 GCA_947629215.1 uncultured Clostridia bacterium | reverse complement strand
AGTTTGGTTACGGTATGCCCAAGTTCACGCAATATTTCAAAGCCGCTGCCGTCCGAACCGAGCGCAGGGCTTGCGCAGCCGCCCGCAGCAAGAACGATACTGTCGGCGTGCAGCCGTTCACCGTTTAAAAAGACCGCATATAAGCCGTTTTTTTTATGTAATATCTCTTTTACCGCCCTGCCCGTTATAAATTCCACACCAAGATCGGCGCAGCACTGTCTTAAACAGTCAAGCACCGCCGTCGCCTGAAGCGAATACGGATAAAGTCTGCCGTTTTTTTCTTCCCTTGGGAACACGCCTATCGAGTTGAAAAAATTTATCGTATCATCAACACCGAATTCACTTAAAGCATTATTCACAAACGACGGCTCCTTACCGTGATAATTTTCAACGGAAGTATTCAGATTTGAAAAATTGCATCTGCCGTTGCCCGTCGCAAGAATTTTTTTGCCCACTCGGTCAAGACGTTCAACGACCGTAACTTTGGCGCTGCCGTCGGTTTTCTTTGCGGCTATGGCAGCCATAAGCCCCGATGCCCCGCCGCCTATTATCAGAACAGACATTTTTTCACCCTTGCTCCGATATTGAGCCGTTCGCATTTATTATTCCCAATTTTCGTCATCGTCATAATATTCTTCGTCGTAATATTCTTCGTCGTCATCATAATATTCTTCGTCATAGTAATCGCTGTCGTCATACTGCTCTTCGTCATAATATTCCTGTTCTTCGTCGCTGTCGTCATAGTCCTCTTCGGTATATTCCTGCGTATCTTCGCTTGTTACAACAGCGCCGTTTTCCTCCATAGGCTCGTTAACGCCGACAATTACAACTATATCATACTCGCCAGCTGTTACGGGGTCTACGACCACGTCCGCGCCGTTATAGAAAAACTTTACAAGGTCAAGACCTATGCCTTCCCTTGCGGTGTAGATAGTCGTTTTTTCGGGCTTGCCCTCGTTATATGTTCCGACAGCCTCAACATCTATATCTTTTTCGTTAAAGCGCGCCATTATCTCACGCGCCATACCGTCGGTATAGCCGCCGTTGAGTATCTGTATACGTTTGCCGTTGCTCTTTTCAAGGTTTGCCTCGGCAGCTTCTATCTCCAAGTCTTTCTTGACCTCATCGAGCGGTTTTTCAAAAACGTTATATATCAGCTTGTCCACAGCCGTTTCGTCAAGAACATATTCGCCGTATTCGGGCGAAGGGATACAAGGCAGTGTTATTGTTTCAACATTTTTCATATCCAGTTCCTTCAATACCTGCGCATACCTCGCCATATCGCTGATAGTTGCATTTGTGCTGACATATTTCTGAAAAGCCGTCATATAATTTGTGATATTGTTAAAAATAGTGCCTGCCGAAAGCGCTTTTGACATAAAGGCGGTCAGAAATGCCTGCTGAACTTTAAGCCTGTCTATATCGCCGTTCACATAACCGTGACCGTAATTATCCTTGCGCCATCGCACAAGCTGCTGAGCCTTGTCACCGTCCAGCACCTGATTGCCCGCTTTAAGATGTATATACAGATCCTGCGACGGATCCTCGTAATCCATATCCTGCGGTACGTCAAATTCAACGCCGCCTATGGAATCCACAATATAATTAAAACCGTCAAAATCGATTTTCACCCAGTAATCGGGGGTAACGCCAAACTGGTGGTCAAGCTCGCTCAAAAGCAGCTCTACCCCATGTTCCTCACCACCGTAATGGTGGATATGGTTCATTTTCATGACCTGACCGTCTGCGGCGGGTTCGGGATATTCCGAACGCATTATGCGGAAGTTTTCGTCCGTGACCTCGACCATTATATCGCGCGGTATAGACACAAGCGTAAGTTTTTTGTTGACATTGTCATAATTCGCAAGCATCATCGCATCTGTTCTTGTTTTATCTTTATCCGTTACCATAAGAAAGACAATAGTGCGGTCGGGTACTTTCGGCAAAGTCGGTGTCGGAACACCGGGAAGAGCATACTCCACGGTCCGGTCGGGCCATGGTTCGCCCTGTGTGGTCTTATAATATGCCCATGCCCAAGAACCCGCAACAATAACGGCATATACCACCAAAACAACACAAGCCAGACGGAAAAGGCGGCTGAAAAAGCCTTTTTTCTTTCTTTTGTGCGCCCTTTCCTCACCCGGGATATTTGCGGTCGTTGAAACGCGGATCTTCTTCTTTTTATTTGTCTTTCTCTGCCTGATATGCTCGTTTTCCACATCTTTAACGGCAGATAACGCTTCTTCTGCGGCAATTTCGGTTTCGCTCAGAACAACGGTTTCGGGGATCATCTCCTGAATGGTTTCCTGCGGAGATTTCTGCTCTGTATTCTCTTCCTCAACAGCTATCTCCACAACATCCTCCTCGGGTTCGGGTCTGACGATATTTGCCGTTTTTACTTTACGCCGCTGTTTTGCCTCACGCCTTGCACGGCGGCTTTCACGCACGCTGTCCTCTAAATCCTCGTCATATATTGAAAAATCGGTATCGTCTTTATACTCATAAAAATCATTTTCGTAAGTATCTGTATGTTTTTTTGCCATTGGCATTACCTCCGCAAATATAACGCAGGATCAATATTCCGCAACTTCTTCTTCGTAATAGTCGTAACTGCCTTCGTCGGTGTTATCGACATCCTCGGCATTCTCTTCGGTGTCGGCGCTGTTATCGGCTTCCGGTACTTCGCTGTTGTCCACATCTGCCGAAACATCCGTATCTTCGGGCTGTACATCCTCATCGGTATCTTCATCGGTATAGCCGTCATCCTCCGTGTCGTCCTCGTCATAACCAACATCGCCCGGTTCTTCATCTTCATACTCTTCTTCGGTTTCTTCTATGATTTCTTCTTCCTCGTAATACTCTTCCTCGTCCTCATCGTCAAAATCATAATCGGTATAGTCATTCTGAGTATAGGTCTGAGCAGGCGGAGTATAACTTTCACCGGACGGCATAATATTCAGTTTGAAATCGGCTGTATCTGCCGTTCCCGAATATACCGAAGCCGAAGCTCTGTCCTTGGGTTCGTCCGTACCGACAACAACTATTATATCATAACCCGCCGCTGTCGTTTGAGCATTATCCACGACGATATTTGCCGTTTTGTCAAAGCAGCTTACAAGGTCTTTGCCGATATCGTCCCTTGACACGATTATCTGTGTTTCGGCTTTCTTTTCGCCGTTATAAGTGCCTATATTTGCGGTATTTACGCCTATTTCGGAAAAACGTTCCTGAATTTCGCTTGCCATACCGTCGATATAGCCGCCGTTTAGTATCTGTATTTTCTTGTCTGCGCTCGATTCGACCGTACTGTCCGCAGGCGCAGTCGCTTTCAGCTCTGCCGCTATTTCCTCAAGCGGACGTTTGAACATATTGTAGACCA
The DNA here is from genome assembly GCA_947629215.1 of uncultured Clostridia bacterium. GTDB lineage: Bacteria > Bacillota > Clostridia > Lachnospirales > CAG-274 > RGIG4310. The sequence continues at coordinate 254 of CANRCU010000251.1, read as the reverse complement.
AAGTCGTCGCTTCGCTCTCGTTAACACTGTAGCCCGAAATACCGTACATATACGACGGTGCGCCCGGCAGAGTTTCGGTAACGACATCACTTATATTTATATTTTTCATAACGGTCGCGTAACGCGCCATATCGTTTATGGAAGCATCTGTTTTTACATATTTGTTGAATACATCAAAATACGAAAAAATATTTTTGAATATCGTTTCGCTGCTGAGAGCTTTTTTCATAAGCTCTTTCATAAATGCCTGCTGA
>CANRCU010000250.1 GCA_947629215.1 uncultured Clostridia bacterium | reverse complement strand
TAAATCCGTATTTTTTGCCCCATTCAGCTATAAGATTTTCATAAGGCGACTGCGACAAATCGGGATAAAATTCGTTTACCAAATTCCAAATGTCTGTCAGTGATTTTTTGCTTGCAGACGAATAATCAAGCGCGAAAATCCCGCCCTCGCTGTCGGTGATAAGGCTGCTGAATTTATTTTTGTTTTTCGCGGATTTAACCGCGAAACCTGCCATGAATTCAACCATTGACGGCAAGGCTGCCGATTGACAAGCCTCGTTTTTATAATTTTTCATTGCAAAAGCAGCCGCAGCCGCGAATTTCGAAACATAGTACTGCGAAAGCTTTGGGTCATTATCCGCCGCCTGCAATTCCTTAAGCAAATTTTCTGCAGTCTGCCATGGAATTGCACGAAGCGTTCCGAAAAAATTGACGGAAACCTCCGACGGAAATCTCGCAAGCTCGGCGGCTGCGTCTCGCGGATTTCCGCCGTTTGTGATAATTTCCGCAGTAAGTTTTGCGGCGGTTTTTGCTTTCCCGCTGCTTAACGAATTTTTGCTGCTTTTGTATTCGCTGTAAAGTTCATTGAGTTTCGCTTTAATTTCAATATTATCCATTGTAAATCTCCTCACGGCTAATTATTTTTATCAATTCGTCGTCAATCCGGCAATAATTTTTAATCGCCGCCGTAATTTCCTGCAAATCGGAAAGCGCGAAAACGCTTGTTATCTGCAATCCGTTTGACAGCTTGCTATACCCGTCTACGGGCGCATTTCCGCGGTAAAATACGCTTTTTCCGCGAAGCTGAATTTTCTGCGCAATACGCGCCATTTCAAACGGCTTGCAGTTAATCGAAAATTCGCACACCTTGCTTAATGCATCGGAATAATTAAAAGGTCCGAATTCATTTCCGCCGAGTTTCAGCACAACGCGGCTTTCCTTCGTTTCAGCTTCGGGCGGCTTGTCAATAACAAATTGCGGCGGCTCGGCGGTTGCAGTATTCCAATAAAACAGCTCGGTTATATCCGAAGCGAAAGAAGAATTATCTCCGCTCCCGCCGGTATTCGTTTTAACCAAACTGTCAAGAAACGAATTTTCGCTGTTCGTATTGCAAAAATTTGCCGTATTTTCGTCGGAGTTATAATTATCTGCAATCAAGTCGACTTGCTTTACATCGCCGTTTTCAGCCGATGCCTCGTCAGCATTCTCCAAAGTTGAATATTCGATAATCATGTGTTCGCCGTCTATGGAGCAAAGTTCCATAAGGCGTTTAATGCGCCTTATTATATCTACAGTGGACAGATTTCCCTCTGCAACGATATTTTCGGTTATCTTAATGGGTCTGCGCAATTCGGCGGAATGTGTTTTATCAACAAAATCAACGCTGTGACCAACAAGCGATTTCCCGTTCAAGCCTTTAATTATTTCAGAATAAGTATTATTGTTGTATAAAAGCACTAAAAACTTTTTATACACCGCGCGCCAGTTTTCCACGGGATACCTTGCTCCGTTGAAAACAAACGAGCACGGTTTGTAATTAGTGCAATTATAAGGATTTTCAAAATCAACCGTTTTTACAACATACTGCCGCTTGCCGTCGGGCTGCTGTTTTTTCTTATCCGACGGATTTTCAAGTCCCTCAACAGATATATCGGCAAATTTGGCAAACTTGTTTAAAGATATGCCGAAAATGCCGTGCCTTTGCTTGTCCTCTTCAATATACTCGTTTCTCTCTACAAGTTTTTCAATCGTTGCTTTAGCGTTATCTGCAGATGCCGCGCCGAGAATATTTTTCCTTTCCCCAAACAGCGATTCATACAGCCTTTCAATGCTGTGAATACTTGAAATATATTGCTTGGCAGTAGTTCTTGACACACCGCCCTCGGTCATAAGCCGGTCAAGGAACGCCTTTTCTGTAAGCTGCGGACGAACAGGAGTAACAATTTTTGCAGCAGTTGCAGTTCCTGCCGCTGTCGGCTGATGAGCTGCGGATTTTTTATTATTAGTTGTTAAAGCATCAAGCAATGACGCTAAAAATACATCATACTGCCGAAAATTTTTTCTTGTCTCGCGTATTTTGCTTTGCACGCGGAGATATTCTTCCTCATCTTCAATATCAATTGATTCATCATACGCCTTTTGTATCTTCTTCAAAACATCGCGCACGTCCGCTCTCAATCCGCTTATACGGGAGATTTCAGAGTCTTCGGAAAACGGAACGAAGTTGTCCGCAACAGGCTTTACAGCGCGGCTTTTTACAATCTCTCCCGCGCGCAAAACCAGTTTTCGCATAAAACGAGCCTTATCCAACGCCGACAACAGCTCGTCAACATTAACTTTATCGGCGGAAATAAACGTCAGATATTCTTTTTTACGCAAAGCATACCCGTCGGCAAGATTTTGAACCAGACCCAGAATATCCGATTCAATGTTTTCCTCCCTGCGGCTTGCAAGCTCGGAAATAATTTTAACTATAAGTATCGGTCTTTTTACATCGTATTCCGCCTTTTCAACCTCAATTTTAAAGCAGTATCTTCCGCTGTCAATTGCGGGCGCGTACAAGGACGCATACCCTTTCGGCAGAAAACCGAGTTCTTTCCCGTCTTCGGTAAGTAAAAGAACCGCATTCGCGTCGTGAGGATTGTCACTCTGATGCTTAAGTACAAGACCTTTGCGGAGATTTTGCGGCAGGTGGTTTGCCGCGCGGTCCTCGTACTGCGTCCCGACAATCTCAATAATAGCCTCTCTTTGTATTTCCATGTTATTCATACAATCAAGCCTTTCGGTGAAAAAGTTCTCCGGGTAGCACATTTTCATTATACCACATTTTTGCGAAAAATTCAACAGTTTTAAGCCGAAAAATCCGCCCGTCACGTGTCAAATTCCGCATATTTTGAATATTCTCCTTTGGCAAGGTCAAGCACCTGATATTCGTACCCCTCGCTGTTAGGGAGTAGAACTTTTCCGCTGCAAAGCCTTTCCGACAGCGAAATCAGTGCCCTATAATTGCCGTCATCTTTTGCGCCATACCAAAATCGATACCGAATATCATCAAACCCTACTGCAAACGTCTCTCCGCATCTTTCGTCGCTTGACGAGGTTATGTATTTATGCATTTCCCGAAGCACAGCCTTTTGTTCTTCGCCTGTTGTTGCAAGGACTTTTTCAGCAAACTCGCGCAGCGTCCAGTCATTCGCGATAATCAAATCCGCAAATTCACCCCAGGCATTGTAATAACGGCAAACGACAATTTTTGAAATATCGGAAATTTCGGGAGCCTTCTCCGTAAGTTCCTTTATAAACTCGTCTTTCCTTGCGGATATTTTTTTCTGGTTTTTTAAATCTATATTATATATTTCATCGTCATCATATTTGAGGTAACCGCTAAGCCAATGGTTCAAATCATCCGTCACAGACGCCATAAGGAATTTCGCAAGCGCTTCAACCGAGGAATATTTTTTCCGAATTTTCTTTGGATTTGTCCTGCCGTCCAATACTGTAGAGAGATCTGCCTCAAAATATACTTTGCTCTCCTCGTTTATATCAAAATCGCGGGGAGTTTCCTCAAAAGTAACACTTCCATTGGCGGTTTTAACGGTGATTGTCAACGAAAAACTACTGCTGCCGGAATTGGTCACAAAATCAGTCCTGATTTTCATAATCGATAGCTC
>CANRCU010000249.1 GCA_947629215.1 uncultured Clostridia bacterium | reverse complement strand
CTTCAAGACTGCGGGATATAAGATCGTTATATTTTGCGGCAGTCATTCTGAGCGGTATTTTTGAAAGTATCATACTTATTGTATAAGGCACATCATAGCTGTGCGCAATATATGAAAGGACATCCTCCGCAAAGGCATGATCATCCGGAAGTACAGTTTCTTCTATGGAATCTTCCACCATATATTTGAGCTTAGCTCTTTGTATATTTTCTTCATCTTTGATATTGCCGAGTGTTTTGTAAGCAAAGACCGCTTTGTGTTTTTGCACAAGTTTTTCGCGTGAATCGGATATTGCTTTTATGTAGTTGCTGCGTTCCTCAAGCTCTTTATTGAGATTTTCGGGCAGCTGTTTAAATAACAGGCGTACATTTTCGATTTCCGAGTGGAGATCGTCATAAGCAAGTACATCCCCGTATGCTTCGCTATCGGCATATTCTTCGTTAAGACTTGCAATTTCGTAGACAACGTTAAGCAGAACATCGGTTATTTTTGCATGTACGACTTTATGAAGTGTGTTTTGTATTTGGTCGGTTATTTTAGCCATAGTTTTCCTCCGTATAATACAAGGGCAAATATCTGAGTTTGCCTGTCGATTAAATTTACTGTTTTCATTATAACATTTTTGTGTTAAAATATAAAGTAGAAAATTAAAAAAAGAGGTAGAATATGAAAAAAAATTTAAAAAAAATAGCTTTTGCCACTCTCGGCTGTAAAGTTAATCTCTATGATACCGAGGCAATGAAAGAGCTTTTTGCCGACAGGGGCTATGAGATAGTGGATTTTGACGACAAAGCGGACGTTTATATAATAAATACCTGTACGGTGACCAATATCGGCGATAAAAAGTCACGGCAGATGATAAGGCGTGCAAAGCGGGCAAATCCCGAGGCAACGGTCGTTGCAACCGGTTGCTATGCGCAGGTTGCGTCGGATATTATCGCAGATGTAGAGGGTATAAACATTATTCTCGGAACAAAGGACCGCTCAAAGATAGTTGATATTGTGGAAAATTATGACAGCATGGCAGGTGTACTCAATGCTGTTTCGGACATACGCCGTGAAAGAGTATTTGAACCGCTGCAAATTGACAGGCTTAAAGACAGAACACGCGCTTTTGTCAAGATACAGGAAGGCTGCGACCGTTATTGCAGCTATTGTATAATACCTTATGCGCGAGGACCGGTCAGAAGCCGTCTGCCCGAGCAGGTTACGGACGAAGTAAGGCGTCTTGCAAAGAACGGTTTCAGGGAAGTCGTATTGACGGGCATACATGTGGCAAGTTATGGAAAAGACCTGAAAAATACGGATCTGATAGACATTGTACGGCAGGTGAACGAGATAGACGGGATAGAGCGTATACGATTCAGCTCAATGGAACCACTTGCCGTAACCGACAAATTTGTTGAAGAAATGGGAAAGATGCCCAAAGTTTGCGACCATTTTCCACTTTCGTTGCAAAGCGGCTGTGACAAAACTTTAAAAGCGATGAACCGCAGATATACGTCAGACGAATATGCCGAGGCGGTGGAAAGGCTCAGAAAAATCTATCCCGATCTTGCGGTAACGACCGACATTATTGTAGGTTTTCCGAATGAAACGGAAGAAGATTTTGTACAGAGCATTGAGTTTGCAAAAAGAGTAGGGCTGTCAAAGATACATGTATTTCCGTATTCCGCAAAAACAGGTACACCTGCGGCAAAAATGTCGGGTCAGATACCTCCGGATGTAAAAAACGACAGAGCGTCACGGTTGATAGAGGTGAGCAATGAGCTGAATAAAAAGTTTGTCGAGAAATTTTACGGCAGAGAAATGCCTGTGTTGTTTGAAATAAGAAATAAAGACGGCTATTATGAGGGTCATACAACAAACTATATCAAGGTTCTTGTTAAAACAGATGAAGAGCTGAAAAACGAAATAAAAAATGTAGTCATCGAAAAATATTGCGGTGACGAAACGGCGGAAGGAAGGCTGATATAATCGACTATCCGTCAATATCTGTGGTTGATATAATAATCTATAAGGGATTTTTTTGTACCGTTTTCAAAACAGCCTTCTTCGATAAGGCGGTTTCTGATAGATTCGTTGGTTGAATGCAGAATAACATTGTTATATTCGGTAAGTACTATTTCAAAGAGTTTGTTTTTCAGCTCTTTGCTGCGCACGGAGATATAATAGGCGCGTACACCGGTGTAATCAAGCAGCTGCAAAACACGCATTGTTGCTTTGTCCTTTTGAGCGTAAAAATAATCGGTCTGTTCCTGAAATTGGTATTCATAGTCGCCGTAGGCGCACATTTTACAGTCCTTTGCCATGGCGTTGTAATATTGATAATTAAAAAGCGCTTTGTCCACTGTGTCTGCATTTTTAAAGGGTTTAATGTTAAGGGAAAGAACGGCATCAAGGTTTTTGTCAAGATACTCACGTTTTGTCATATCGCCTTTAACATACTGGTCGATCAATGCCTGACGATAATTAAAATATTTTTGCAAAGCATTCATTATAGTCACTTCCCCAAGATGATTAGTAATACGAATATATATTATTGTAACATATCGGCTTATAAAATTCAATACAAAACATTTTGCAGGCAGGCTGCAAATGTCCGGAGGTAATAATATGAAAAATGTTGAAATAGAAAGAAAGTTTTTGGTAGAATATCTGCCAGACAAGCTTGATAAATATATGTGTTTTGACATAAAACAGGGATATATATCGACTGACCCGACAATAAGACTTAGAAAGCGTGATAATGAGTATATACTGACGGTAAAAGGCGGCGCAGATATAACGGGGCTGCACAGGGCGGAATTTGAATTGCCGCTAAGCGAAGAACAGTTTGAAAAGTTATGGAAAAAAGTGGAAACAGATCTTGTCATAAAAAAAAGATACCTTATACCGATAAATGATGACTTAACGGCGGAATTGGATATTTATGAAGGGCAGTTAAGCGGCTTTATGAATGTAGAGGTGGAATTTTCAACATTAAAAGACGCTGTTTTGTTTGAACCGCCAAAATGGTTTGGTGCAGAAGTTACAGAAGACCGCAGATATTCCAATGCTTCTTTGGTAAAATATGGTATTCCTGTAAAAAAATAAAAATTTCTCTTGCAATTTTCTAATTAATGGTTTATAATTAGTGTAAATGGTAAATATTACCAGCAGATAACAACTACTATTTATAAATCTATGGAGGGAATTGTAATGAGTAACAATAAAATCAGGATTCTTGTAGCAGATGACAACAGGGACTTTTGCGACTGCCTTTGTAATTTTTTGGAAAAGCAGCCCGATATGGAGGTCATATGCAAAGCCTATGACGGTGTGGAGGCATATGATAAGATCCTTGGCGAAAAGCCCGATATTGCGCTTATTGACGGTATCATGCCGCGGCTTGACGGAATAGGTGTGCTTGAAAAATTGTATCAAAGCGGGAACGAGAACCTTACAATGTGTATAATGCTTACGGCAATAACGGGTGAGCAGATAACGCAAAAGGCGTTTACCTTGGGCGCAAAATATTATATCGCAAAACCGTTTGACATGGAGTTGCTTGTATCGAGAATAAGACAGCTGAAAGAGCCTGCAGCACCGCGTAATTCAAAAGTCGGTTTTGCGCGTATCGGCGATATTGACCTTGAAACACGGGTGACAAATATTTTGCATGAA
>CANRCU010000248.1 GCA_947629215.1 uncultured Clostridia bacterium | reverse complement strand
GGTCGGCGCCAAGACCGTGGGCGAAAGCGCGGTAGACGATTATGTTGATTTTGTGGTGTCGACGACCGATATAAAGCTTGACGGCATAAAAATTGTCATTGACTGTGCAAACGGCGCAACATACAAAGCAGGTCCTCTTGCTTTTGCAAAACTCGGCGCAGACCTTATTGCCATACACCGAGAACCCGACGGAACAAATATCAATCTCCGCTGCGGTTCAACACATATGGAAAGCCTTTGCAGAGCCGTTAAAGAAAACGGCGCGGATATAGGCATTGCCTTTGACGGTGACGGCGACCGCTGCCTTGCTGTAGACGAAAACGGCGAAATGGTCGACGGCGACGTTATAATGGCTATCTGCGGCAAATACATGAAAGAATGCGGAAAACTCAAAAACGATACTATTGTCGCAACGGTAATGAGCAACCTCGGGCTTTTCCAAATGGGCGACAAAAACGGCATAAAGATCGAAAAGACAAAAGTCGGCGACCGTTATGTGCTTGAACATATGCTTGAAAAGGGCTTTTGTTTCGGCGGCGAACAGTCGGGGCATCTGATATTTTTTGACTATAATACAACGGGTGACGGCATACTTACCGCAATACAGCTTATCTCAACGCTTAAAAAGACCGGTCAGTCGCTTGCCGAGGCAAAAAAAATAATGGAAGTGCTGCCGCAGGTGCTTGTAAACGCCCTTGTGGACAACAAAAAGAAAAAAGATTATCTTACAAACGAAACCATAAAGTCCGAAATAGAGCAGCTTGAAGCCAAATTCTCGGGCGACGGTCGTGTGCTTATACGTCCTTCGGGTACGGAGCCTATCGTCAGAATTATGATAGAAGGCAGGGACAAGGCTGTTCTGAAAAAAGAGGCAGAGCGCCTTGCAAGGCTTATCGAGGGTCTGCTGAACTGATTGTTCTGTCCCAATAAAGGAGTGATTTTATTTTATGTGTGGTATAGTTGGTTATGTGGGTCAGAAAAATAATTCCGTACCGGTGCTTATAAGCGGTCTGGAAAGCCTTGAATACCGCGGATACGATTCGGCGGGGGTCGCTGTTTTGTCAAACGGCGCAATAGGCATAAGAAAGACCAAAGGCAAGGTGGAAAAACTGCGCGATCTGCTGCTTGAACAGCCTATATCGGGCAAAGTGGGCATAGGTCATACACGTTGGGCTACACATGGTGTGCCGTCGGACGAAAATGCGCATCCGCATTTCAGCAATGATGACAAAATAGCCGTTGTTCATAACGGCATTATAGAAAATTATCAGGAATTAAAAGACGAATTACAGAAAAAGGGCTATGTTTTCCATTCCGATACGGATACCGAAACGGTAGCTCATCTTATAGATGATTATTATAAACAGGGCGGCGATTTGCTTGAAGCGGTCAGATTGACTTTGCAGGCAATAGAGGGTTCCTATGCGCTTGGCGTGCTTTGCGCCGATCATCCCGATCAGCTTATAGCCGCAAGGAAAGAATCGCCGCTTATTGTCGGCATAGGGGAAAACGAAAATTTTATTGCATCGGATATACCCGCAATACTTAATTATACAAAAAATGCATATATCCTTGAAGATAAGGAGCTTGCGCTCGTCAAAGCCGACGGCATAAAGATATATGATATTGACGGCAACGAAGTCAGTCACGAGGTCTATACCTACAAATGGGACGTTGAGGCTGCTCAGAAAAACGGCTATGAGCATTTTATGCTCAAAGAGATATACGAACAGCCAAAGGTCGTTATGGACAACCTTTCAAAACGTTTTTCGGCGGACGGCAAACATATCGAGCTGGACGGTATAAAACTTGGGAAAGCCGAGCTTGAAAATATAGATCAGATATATATTGTTGCCTGCGGTACAGCGTATTATGCGGGTCTGGTGGGCAAATATCTGCTTGAAAGAATGGTGCGAATACCCGTCAATTCCGAGGTCGCAAGCGAATTTCGCTATAAAGACCCACTTATTGACGAGCATACGCTTGTGATAGTTATTTCTCAGTCGGGCGAAACAGCCGATACGCTTTCCGCGCTGAAGCTTTCAAAGGCTAAGGGAGCAAGGGTGCTTGGCATTGTCAATGCCGTAGGCAGCTCAATAGCAAGAGAGGCTGACGATGTTCTCTACACGCTTGCGGGCTTTGAAATAGCCGTGGCGTCCACAAAAGCATTTTCGGCGCAGGTCATTGCGATGTATCTTATAACGCTGCATATAGCGCAGGAGCTTGATATGCTGCCCGAAAAAGATTTTCTTGAAATAAAAGAGGCTATGCTGCGTCTGCCGTCGCAGATAAGCGATATATTGACGAAGGCTGTGCCTGCGATAAGAAAATTTGTAAACAAATACATATCCTCCAAAAACGTGTTCTACATAGGCAGGGGTCTGGATTATGTGGTCGGTATGGAAGGCTCTCTCAAATTAAAAGAGATAGCATATCTACACAGCGAACCTTATGCCGCAGGCGAGCTTAAACACGGGCCTATCGCCCTTATCGAAAAAGCTACGCTTGTGGTCGGCGTTGTCACGCAGGAAGCGCTGTTTGACAAGACAAAGAGCAATATAAAAGAGGTCAAAGCAAGGGGCGCAAAGGTGCTTGCCATTGCCATGAAGGGCAATGACGGTATTGAGGAGGTCGCGGACGACGTTATCTATATACCGCGTACACATTGGATGCTGACAAGCATACTTGCAAATGTGCCTCAGCAGCTTTTTGCTTATTATATGGCACTTGGGCTTGGCGAGGATATAGACAAGCCAAGGAATCTTGCCAAAAGCGTTACCGTGGAATAAGGAGGTGTCCGTTATGACTATAGGCATAATCGGCGCAATGGAAGCGGAGATAGTTTCCGTCAAGGAAGATATGAATGTTATCTCGGCAAAAAACATAATCGGGCTTGAGTTTTATATGGGTACTCTGAACGGGCAGAATATAGTGCTTGTGCGTTCGGGCGTGGGCAAGGTCAATGCTGCTATATGTACGCAGATACTTATAGATATGTATGCTGTCGATTCGATAATAAACGTCGGTGTTGCGGGCGCCGTTGCCCCCGATTTGGGGATAGGCGATATTGTCATATCCGATGACCTTGTCCATCACGATTTTGACACGACCGTTCTTGGCGATGAGCCGGGCGAGGTCATGGGCGGCGAAAGTTATTTCAAAGCTGACGATATGCTTATAAAACGTGCTTATGAGGCGGTCGAAAGGCTCGGTCTGCACGTTTCTATAGGCAGGGTCGCAAGCGGCGATCAGTTTATTTCTTCACCCGAAGCCAAAGAGAGGATATGGCGGCTGTTCAGGGCTAAATGCTGTGAAATGGAAGGCGCTGCCATTGCCCAGACGTGCTATCTGAACAAGATACCTTTTGTGGTCATACGCGCTATATCGGATAATGCCGAAGAAGGCACCGAGGTCAATTACGAACGCTTTTTCAGGGAATCTGCAATAAAAGCTGCCTGCATAATCAAAAATATGCTCGGCGCGCTGCAATGAGTTTGTCTTTTTGTATAAATTTCGTAAATTCTCAAACTAAATACTATCATATTTTGCTTCTCAAAGTAAATGCAACTTTAAATTATATTGTTGCATTTACTTTAAGAACTACTTCTCCAAAAACTATATATATTTGTTAAGGTGTCAATGATAGGTTACACTTTTCTCAAGGTAAGTTGTCAAGGGTAAGGTGGAGATTTTGCGAAGCAAA
>CANRCU010000247.1 GCA_947629215.1 uncultured Clostridia bacterium | reverse complement strand
AGTCTGGAAGATGGAAGGAAACAGCTTGCTGTTTATCAAAAGAAATCTAATAATTACATAAAAACCTGTTTAAATTTTCAAAGTCCCAATCAGGTCGTTGAGAAATATCTTGGAGTAATGTAAAATATGATTAAGGCTTTGAGCAGTAAAACTGCCAAAGCCCGATCCAATTATATCATTTGAGAGGTTGTCAAGGTCAGGTAGTATTTTGCTTCGCAAAATCTCCACCTTACCCTTGACAACTTACCTTGAGAAAAGTGTAACCTATCATTGACACCTTAACACACCTTAACAATATTTTTGAAATTAAGTTATTGACAAATTATTATATATATGTTATACTAACAATAGCTTGATATTTCTGCAACACAATGATGAGGAGCAGTAGCCCGACAAGAGCTTTCAGAGAACCGTTGGTTGGTGCAAAACGGCAGTTTAACTTGGGTGAACTCGCCTTTGAGTGGCTTGGCTGAACACAGCAGTAGGTCAAGACGGAAGCCGACCGATAAAACGGCAGGGTATCGGCGAATGCCCGTACCTGATGAGTGCATCGTTTTTACGATGAAATAAAGTGGTACCACGGAATTATACCTTTCGTCTTTATAGTTGACGAAAGGTTTTTTGTTTTGTTGCACCTATATCACAATAAATTTATCGACCGGTAAGACTTTGCCTGAAAGCGTCGATAAATTACAAGCCAATATAGCCCACAGGAAGGAGAAATTATTATGAATAATCAACGTTACCGCGCATATCCCACAATGAATATGCCGCACAGAAAATGGCCCGACAATGTTATAACAAAAGCCCCCGTATGGTGCAGCGTCGACCTGCGCGACGGCAATCAGGCGCTTGAAAAGCCTATGAACCTTGAACAGAAAATAGAATTTTTCAAATATCTTGTTAAACTTGGTTTTAAAGAGATAGAGGTCGGTTTCCCGGCAGCAAGCGAGACCGAATATGAATTTTGCCGTGTACTTATCGAGCAGGATCTTATCCCCGACGATGTTGTCATACAGGTGCTTACACAAAGCCGCGAACACATAATCAAACGCACCTATGAAGCGCTCAAAGGTGTAAAAAAGGCGATAGTGCATCTTTATAACTCCACCTCTACCCTTCAGCGCGATGTTGTTTTCAACAAATCCAAAGATGAGATAACCGATCTTGCGGTATTCGGCGCAAAACTTGTGCTTGAGCTGGCTGAAGAAAACGGTAGGGAGCATTTTATGTTTGAATATTCGCCCGAAAGTTTTACCGGTACCGAACCTGACTATGCAGCCGAGATATGCAATGCCGTGCTTGACGTATGGCAGCCCGATCCCGAACACAAAGTCATTATAAATCTGCCCAACACCGTTGAAATGGCAACGCCGAATGTTTACGCAGACCAGATAGAATATATGTGCGAACACCTTAAATACCGTAAAGATGTTATAGTCAGCCTTCATTCGCACAACGACCGTGGCACTGCCGTAGCCGACAGCGAGCTTGGCGTTATGGCAGGCGCAGACAGAGTTGAAGGCACACTTTTCGGCAACGGCGAAAGGACCGGTAATGCAGATATACTGACTATGGCGCTTAATATGTTCACTCAGGGTGTCGATCCAAAACTTGATTTCAGCCATATAAACGACACAATAGCAATATATGAGGCATCTACGGGCTTACAGGTGCATCCGCGCCACCCCTATGCAGGCGACCTTGTTTACACCGCATTTTCGGGTTCTCATCAGGACGCTATCAAAAAGGGTATGGCAAAAATGGTCACACACCCCGACCATTGGGAAGTTCCCTATCTGCCTATCGACCCGCTTGATGTCGGCAGAAACTATGACCCCATTATCCGCATAAACAGCCAATCGGGCAAGGGCGGTGTGGCATATGTGCTTGAAACAAATTATTCGCTTACAATACCCAAAACAATGCAGCAGGATTTCGGTCCGATCGTTACTGCCGAATCTGTAAGACTTGATAAAGAGCTTACTCCGGAGGAGATATATGACCTTTTCCTCAAAACCTATTATGTACGCGAACCTATCAATGTTGTATATTATACCGAACACGCATCCGACGACCGTGTTGAGATCTCCACACGTCTTACCGTAAACGGTGAAGAACAGACAATAGACGGCGCAGGCAACGGCATAGTCGATGCATTCAGCAAATCTCTTGAAGATAGATTCAGCTACAAATTCAACATTGCACATTACAGCGAACACGCTATGGAATACGGCAATAAATCGCGCGCGATAACCTATATACAGATTTTCGATTCCGAACAAAAAACACATTTCGGTGTAGGTATCAGCAGCAATATTGCAAAATCCTCGCTTCGTGCGATTGTAAGCGCAGTTAATCAGATAAAAAAATAACGGTATGCTACAGACAAGGGGGACGCAAATGCTGCAATATACCCTGTCGGGAATATCACACATAGATCCCGACATCTTTATGATATACACATTTTTTATGCTGTTCACAGGTTTGTTCGTTTTTGCTGCAATTCCCGCATTTACGCTGTATATCGGCAAGCCTGTCAGCAGAAGAAAACTTGCATCTCGTATGCTGCTCTACTCTCTTTTTGTGTTGATGATATATGCATTGACTTTCGGCAGCACATTCGATTTTTCAATTGAAAATATACAAAAAGCATGGTTTTCCGGCTACAAGACCGAATTTGTAGTCTTTGCCTTATTGACTTTTATGCCCTTTGCTTTTATACCTTTTGTATGGGTAGCTATGTGCCACACAAACAAAGTAGATGTAAGGCTTCCGGGCCAATATATCGGCAAAAAGCCCGTCAAAGCTGTCGTTGTCGGCACAGAAAGCATTGCCGCCGTTGAATACAACGGCAAAAAATACAGTTTTGAAAAACCTTTCGTCCTTAAACTGCGTGATACTGTAAAGGTCTATTTATCGGAAGAAAAGGAAACCTGTTATCTTGCATAACAAAAACGCCGCCAAAGATATACGCTATCTTTTGGCGGCAATTTTTTAATAACCCAATTCTTCTCCTACAAGTATAACTTTTATTCTGTCTTTTATGCGCGAAAAACGCGTTATGACCGTCTGACAACAGATAGTGCCGCCAAGACAGTCATGACAGATCCCCGTTTTGCTGCAAGGCGTCTGCGCTCCGACTCTTATAGCATTAGGCGGACAGGCTTTTTCATGCACTCTTTTTATTGCGCTGTCAATATCGCTTGTAACTTTGTTCATACCCGCAATTACAAGCACATTCTTCGGTCCGTATATCAGCGCTGCAACACGGTTGCCCATTCCGTCTATATTTACAAGCTCACCTTCATATGTTATGGCGTTGGTGCTCATAAGAAAATAATCGGCATCAAATGCCTGCAAAGCAACATCTCTCACTTCCTCGGGTGTTTTTGCCAAAGAACGGTCAAACAGCTTGTAATCTCCGTTTTTTATCGCTTCCGAAAGACCTATCTCGTCAACGGTCATCGTACCGCCCCAGTTTATCTTGCTGCCCTTTTCTATTATGTCAAGCGCCTTTGCCAGCGCCTCTGCCTTGTTTTCGCAATAAAAGCCCTGCATATTGCGCTTTTCAAGGTTTTTTATTATGTATTCCGCAGTTTGTTTGTTTGCCTGCTGTAATGGTGTCATAAACAGCACTCCTCGTATAATAAGTTTAGACATCAATTTTAACGGTGTTTAAACTTATTTTATTTTTTATAAAATTTGTTGTT
>CANRCU010000246.1 GCA_947629215.1 uncultured Clostridia bacterium | reverse complement strand
GGACGATATAAAGCTTATCGAAAGGCTCAGGGGCAGGGATGCAAAGATAATTTCGCTTATAAACAAGACGGATATTACGGCGGTTTCTTTGATGATAAGCCTGAAAACCGCATTCGGAGAAGATACGGCAAATATAAGAACCGTATTTGAAAAAATAGCTGCGCGCGGCGACTGCTGCACAATAAGCGGGCTTGCAATAACCGGCGGAGATATTATAAAAGCAGGCATACCAAGCGGAAAACTTGTCGGTGAGATGCTTGCCCGATGCCTTGAAGCGGTGCTGAGAGAACCCGAGCTGAATAAAAAAGAAAAACTTATGGAAATTATCTTGTCGAAAAACGGTTTTTGATTTTGCCGATGATATTAAAAATATTCGACTGCTTTTATCTATTTTCTTGAAACTTTCGGTAAATTATGCTATAATTAAAAAAAACGTAAGGAGAACCGTTTAATTATGTCGTATAACAACAATACAATACTCGAAAAAATGCGCGGCAGATCCGGGATACCCGATAAGGTCGAAAACGGCAAATTATATCTGCCCGATTGGGATATAGAGATAACACCGCGGCTGCAAAAAGCAGACCCAAAGAGTGCTTACATCGTTTTTGAAGCGGATTCGCCCGATTGGGATATAAGCCTGACCGAAGGCAGCGCGGATATGGGGGAAAATACCGAAACAGCGATAGATAACGCCGTTATGTCTTATATGAATACATTTGTCGACGGTCTTGGCAAAATGAAAAAACGCAGGGAATTCGGTACTGTTATAACAAGATACAATAACGCAGAACATCGTTTCAGAGTATGGAACACTATGCTTGTAGGTAAGGGCATGGGCGGACAGTCTGCGCCGAAGGACAGCGGCAATGTATACTGGGAGATACTTAAAACCGATATTGCAAGGCGTCTTGGCAACCAAAAAATTTGTGTTATAAAGATATATGCATCCAAAAACGGCGATAACGTTATATGCGAATGCCGTATAAATAACGAAATAAGCCGCGAAATGACGGAAAAAGTGTCGGCTTATGCCAAGACATGGAAAACCGACGGGTTCTCGTCGGAAAAACAGTATATTTTTATAGAACAGCAAGAAAAGACTTTTGTGCCGCATAAGTATCCCAAAGCCGAAAAAAACGAGGAGTTCCGCGATAAGGTAGACCGCTGTATACAGCTTATCGACAAAGCCGAAACAAAAAAGGACTATGATAAGCTCTATGACAGAATGTGCGAGGCAGCGGGCGACAGAACTCTGGCGGCTGAGTGTCAGCTGATGCTGCCCGAAATAATGGCTCGGCACGCATATGCAAATGCTATCGACTTTCCCGAATATATAGACCTTACTCTCGGCAAAAAGGGAACGGACAGAATTTATTGCTGCCAACTTTATGAATTTTATCCGCTTAAAAATGTTGCGCTTGATATACTTTCACACAGCGTGGACGGAGAGAAAACATTCCGCAAGCTGGTTGCGCTGAGTTCCGCAAACAGAGCGATAGGCAACGGTATAGAAAACGGCGCCAAGCTCGAAAATATCAGAATGACGGCGTGCAATATCATTGCGGGGGAAGATTTTGAATTGAGATGATAATTAAGGAGAAATATAATGAAAAGGATATTATGTCTTATATTTGTTGTTTTATTGGCAGGCTGCGGAAAACAGGCTGAAGAAACAACGGAAACGACCGTGGAGCAGACAACGGAGCCGACGACGGAGAGCGTTACCGAAACGGTCGAGGCTTTTTCGGTGAGTACCGTTGAGGCGGTGGATTCGCCCGAGGCTTTTCTTGATTTTGATGTTTTTGTGGATGTGCCGAAAGATTCCGAAAGCGTGAGTTATTCGGTGCTGAACGGTGATGCCGCGCAGATAGATTTTATTTATGCCGAAACGCAGTATACACTCAGGGCATCGCATAATTATACGGGGCTTGCCTATGATGTGGACGAGGAGTACAAAGAGGTCATGGACTCCATAGAAAACAGCAGCAGAAAAGTCACTGTCAGAACGACTGTCGGAGACCGTATGGTCGCAGAGTGGACAGGCGACGACGGTACTTGTTTTGCGCTTATATCACAGCAGCCCGTTGAAAAAGATGCATTCACGGAGATATGTACATGGATCGCTTTCCCCGAATAAGGGAAATATCTGTAATTTACAGCACCGAAAGGGAGGTATTAATATGGAAAAATTAAACTTTGAGGTCATTGTACCCGAATTTGCCGACTCGGTATACAACATAACGAGCTACGGCGCAAAAGGCGACGGCAGAACAAAAAATACCGATGCCATAAATAAGGCTATATCCGACTGTTCGTCAAACGGCGGCGGTCATGTTATTGTTCCGCGCGGTATCTGGCTGACGGGACCCGTGGTGTTGAAAAGCAATGTCGATCTTCATATCGAAAAAGGCGCTGTCATACTTTTTTCGGACGATTTTGACGATTATCCGCTTATAAACACAAGTTTTGAGGGGTTTTTTACCTATCGCTGCGTTTCGCCCATATACGGCAAAGAGCTTGAGAACGTTGCCATAACGGGCGAGGGCGTTATAGACGGTCAGGGCGGAGCATGGCGCCCCGTAAAAAAATTCAAACTGCCCGAACGTCAATGGGACAGCCTTGTAAAAGGCGGTGGTGTTGTTCTTGAAGGCAAGGAGGAAATGTGGTGGCCGTCTAAGGCTGCTATGGACGGTCATCTTACGCTTGTGCCGAATCCCGAATTGCTTATAAAAAAAGAAGAATGTGAAAAATACCGTGATTTTCTCCGCCCTGCAATGGTAAATTTTACAAATTGTAAAAAAGTGCTGCTGGACGGGGTGACTTTCCAAAATTCTCCTGCATGGAATCTGCATCCTTGGTGCTGCGAACATGTTACCATACGCAATGTCAATGTGCGTAATCCGTGGTTTTCGCAAAACGGCGACGGTCTTGATGTGGACAGCTGCAAATATGTGAAAGTATATGACAGTGTTTTTGATGTGGGCGATGATGCGCTTTGCGTTAAATCTGGCAAAAATCAGGACGGCAGAAAACTCGGTAAGCCCTGCCAATATGTCGAGTTTAAAAACTGTACGGTATATCACGGTCACGGCGGTTTTGTAATAGGCAGTGAAATGTCGGGCGGCGTAAGGGATATACAGATGACCGACTGTACATTTATCGGCACGGACACGGGGCTGCGTTTCAAAAGCTGCCTTGGCAGAGGCGGTATCGTGGAGGACATATATGTTGAAAATATCAATATGACCGAGATACCCAAAGAGGCTGTTATATTTACAATGGGTTATGATATGGATACCAAAGAGGGACAGCAGGTCGCTAAAGAGGAAATACCCGAGTTCAGAAATATTACCATTAAGAAAATAAATTGCGCAAAGGCAGGCACACCCATTGCAATAAGCGGACTGAGCGCAATGCCCGTGCATGATATTCTTCTTGAAGATATAAATATTGCTTCAGAAAAAGATGTAAAGATGGAAAATGCCGAAAATATTGTCACAAATAATGTAAATATAATAAAACTTTGATAAGCAATCTGGTAATATGTCAAGTTAAAAATTCAAAAAATTTTATCTTAAATCAGGAAAAACAGGTACACAAATAAAAGCTCCGGATTTTCGTAAAAAAATCAAGCCTAACAAATGAATTATGAATTTAGGTTTTCTACCTTTTCGGAGGAGAAAAGTTGATTATTGTTCAGCAAACCAAAAATCAAACGTA
>CANRCU010000245.1 GCA_947629215.1 uncultured Clostridia bacterium | reverse complement strand
CGGCGGCGCAAAGACCGTGTATGCCTGCTGTACCCACCCCGTTTTAAGCGGCGCTGCGATAGAGCGCATCGAAAACAGCAGTATAGACGAGCTGCTTGTGCTGAATACGGTGCCTCTTACCAAAGAAAAACACATACCCAAGATCAAGCAGGCGTCCGTCGCAAAACTTTTCGCAAGCGCGATATATCGTATACACGAAGGTCTGCCCATATCAAAAATAGCGGAATACTGATACATATGCAAGAAATATTGATCGACCAAAAAAATTCGGGGCGGCGCTTGGATAAATTTCTTATGAAATATCTGAACAAAGCGCCCGCTTCCTTTATTTACAAAATGCTGAGGAAGAAAAACATAAAGCTCAACGGCAAAAAGGCGGCAGGCAGCGAGATCCTGTCGGAAAATGACGTACTCTGTCTTTATCTTTCGGAAGACACTAACTCGGAGTTCAGGCAAGAACAAAAATTTGCAAAACCGCAGACAATGCCCGACATAGTTTATGAAGATGAGAATATCATTATCGCAAACAAGCCCGTCGGGCTACTCGTTCAGGGCAGCAGCAACAAAAATGCCGACGACCTCAACAATATGCTGCTGTATTATCTTCAGCAAAAAAACAGCCTTCCCGAGGCTTTCAAACCCGGCATAGCCAACCGCCTTGACCGCAACACGGGCGGTCTTGTCGCAATGGGCAAAAATCCCGCCGCGGCGCAGGCTCTTGCGGCGGCTTTCCGCGATAAAAAAGCCGAAAAACTATATATTACCGCCGTTTGCGGCATTATCGAAAAATCGGGCGAAATAAGCGGCTGGCACACAAAGGACAAGTACAACAAAGTGCTTGTGACTGCCGAAAAGCGCAAAAACGCCGTACCCGTAAAAACACTTTACCGACCGCTTTATTCGGGCGGAAATTTCACCGTACTGAGCGTAAAACTTATAACCGGCAGAGCTCACCAGATAAGGGAAAGTTTCAGACACATCGGCTGCCCCGTTATAGGCGACCCGAAATACGGCGATACCGAAACAAACCGCTTTTTTATGCAAAAATTCGGTCTGGATCATCAACTTTTATATGCCGTCAGCCTTGGCTTTACCGAGCAAAGCGGCATACTTGGGTATCTTTGCGGCAAAAAATTCGAGTGCAGCCCCGATAAGACCGCGCAAAAGGCGCTTAAATATATTCGCACACTTGCAAAATAATATTCTTACTGCGTGTGTTCTTTTTGACAAAAGCAGACAAAAACAACAATATTTTACATATGTTTTCGGATTTTTGTATACATTTCGGTAAAATCGTCGGACTGTTCACAAAATATTCACATTTATATGAAAAAAGTTCACAAATAAAGGCTTGATTTATATTATTGATAATGTTATAATTTAATTGCAAGTGAGAGAGAAACTAAATAACGTATGAAACGGCAAACCTGTCGAAAGACAGGGACGCAAAGCTTCAGGTCTACGGTGCAAACTATGACAGCTGGGTTACCAAATACAGAATTAATTTTGGGGTCCGGCGTTTGTCGGATTTTTCATTTGACATAAACGCCGAAAACAGACATGGCTAACACTTGCGTTTGGTTTTTTCACTTGACAAAAAATATCCTCCCCCCTATTGGATATTTTATTTCGGGGCTAACAGCCCCGAATATTTTTTTGCCCAAAAATCGGTCACGCAAAGCAAATATCCATAAAAACAGGTTCTATATATTTTATGCAGTGCCAAGGATATTCCTCATAACCGACGAAAGCCTTTATGTTCGGCATGAACTTCTACTCCCACAAACACAAAAATAAGTTCCCATCGCTTACAGAAACAGGGAACTTACCCGACAGTTAAAAAATAATAATTTTTCCGGATATATTCTATATCTTCACTCTGTTATAAACTTCTCTCTTGCCTATTCCCCTATCTTTTGCGACAGCCTTCATAGCCTCTTTTTCGTCAAGTCCCTTATCTGTATACATTTTAAAATGTTCTTCTATACTCATTTGGTTTGCCGAAATTATTTCCTCTTTGTCCTCGGCGCCTTCTATTATGACAACAAACTCGCCCCTCGGTTCGTTTTCGGCATAATACCGCGCAAGTTCACACAGGCTTGACTTGTTCACGCTCTCGTATCTTTTAGTCAGCTCTTTTACGGCGGCGGCAGGGCGGTCGCCCAAAGCGTCGGCAAGCTCGTCCAGCGTTTTTTTCAGATGATGCGGCGCTTCATAGATAATTATTGTCGCAGTCTGGATCTTCAGTCTTTCTATTACCTTTGAACGCGCGCGTTTATTTGACGGTAAAAAGCCCTCAAAAATATAATTCCTCGTAGGAAAACCGCTCAGCACAAGCGCAGTGACAGCCGCAGTTGCACCCGGCACCACCGTTACGGGTATATTGTTTTCACGGCACAGCCTTATAAGATCCTCACCCGGGTCCGAGATACCCGGCATACCCGCATCGCTGACAAGGGCGATACTCTTGCCCGACATAAGCTGCGCAAGCAGAGATTTGCCTTTTTCGTCCTTATTGTGTTCGTGATAACTTGTGAGCGGTGTTTTTATATCGTAATGATTAAGCAGTTTAACGCTTTGACGCGTATCCTCCGCAGCTATCAGGTCAACTTCGCCGAGCGTGCGCAAAACACGCAGGGTAATATCCTCCATATTGCCTATCGGAGTTCCGCATACATATAATGTTCCTGTCATGTCGATCACTCAATTATAAAAAATATCGTTAACTTCTTTTGTATATACTCCCTTTGCCGCATATACGATAAGCGGCGGCAATATTTCAAGATGAGGTTTCCCGTCTTTTGCAAATTCGCAAAGCACCATTGCGGGCGCTTTGTCATACATCGAATGCACAAACCTCATTCTTTTAGGCTCAAGCCTGTGTTTTCGGCTAAATTCAAAAATATCGGCAAGCCTGTTCACATAGTGTACCATATAAAATCTGCCGCCGTATTTCAGCATTTTTGATGCGGCGATCATAACGTCTTCAAGTGTGCAAAATATCTCGTGCCGCGCCGCCGCCTTGCTGTCGGTCACATTGACAGCCCCGCTTTCGGCTTTTATATAAGGCGGATTACAGGTCACAACATCAAATGTATGCAGATCGTATATCTCGTCTATCTCCGTCAGATCGCCCTGTTCAATATATATCTTGGTTTGCAGCCCGTTATATACAACGCTGCGCATAGCCATTTCCGCAACATCGGCTTGTATTTCAAGCCCGACATACTGGTCGCAGTCGTTCTTTGCCTCCATAAGTATGGGTATGATACCGTTGCCGCAGCAAAGATCAAGCACGGTCTCGCCTTTTTTGGCTTTTGCAAAATCCGACAGCAGCACGGCATCCAGCCCAAAACAAAACTGTTTTCTGTTTTGGATGAGCATATATCCGTTTCTGTGCAGATCGTCAAGTCTTTCGTTTTCTTTAAGCATGCTCTTTCTCCGTTAATCGTCCATAAGATTTTTGAGGTCCTCTTTTGAAATGCGTTCTTCGCGGCTGTGTTTGTGCTTTATGACCTTTACCTCGGACGGATCGAAGAACATGACCTCTTTTTCGTTGTCGCCCTTTTCAACAGCCGCTTTTATGACCCTTCGCAGCACGCTCACACTCAATACCTCGCCTTTGCCATAGTCGGTAGATATAATATCGCCTTCGTGCGGCAGGTTTTTGTTGAGATACTCATAGGTTTCCTGCTCATATTTAAGGCAGCACATAAGCCTGCC
>CANRCU010000244.1 GCA_947629215.1 uncultured Clostridia bacterium | reverse complement strand
CATATTTTCTTTAAGGCTTGAAATCTCTCCCGGTTCATCGAGAAACGCTCCGCCGATACTCATAGTGGAAATATGTACCAGCCGCATCCCCGTTTCTTCGCAGAACGACACAATATTTTGCACACCGTGATAGTTTACTTCTTCAATATCCGTCCCCTTTGAAAAATGCTTTACATTAGCCGCGCAGTTTATAAATGTGTCTGCTTTTACGCCTTTTAGCTTTTCAAAGTCGGTTTTGTTTGTTATATCGCCGTTTATTACGGTTATTCTTTCGCCGTATTTATCTGTAATATCTTCCTCAAAGTAATAGAAGAAAAGAGATCTCAACCTCATATCCGCCGTCATTTTGCCCTTGCCGCGCATCAGGCAGCATATATTGCCGCTATAATTTACAAGCAATTCTCGGAGTATATGTATGCCTAAAAATCCCGTGGCGCCTGTAAGTATCACATCGCCTATTTCCTGCTTTTTGCCGTTTATGAACGCATCGAGAGTGTTCTTTTCCAAAAGACGGTCAATGTTTTCGTAATTATAATCATCATAACGCATAATGCCGCTGTCGCCGTCACTTTCACCGCCTGCAAGCTTGGCAAGCAAACGGGGCGTGGGATTTGCGAATACGTCGCCGTATGATATATTGTAATTCAGCTTGCCTGCGGCTATGACAACGCGTGTTACCGTAAGCGATGTTCCGCCAAGGTCGAAGAAACTGTCGGTCACGGATATTTCATCAATACCCAAAATATTTGCAAATATATTGCAGAAATCTTTTTCAGCCGCAGTTTCGGGTTTTATAAATACGCCGTTTCCCTGTCTGTCGGAAATAACAGGCGTTCCCAGCGCCTTTATATCTATTTTGCCGTTAGACGTAACAGGCAGCTTGTCAAGCTGATTAAAGGACACGGGTATCATATAGTCGGTAAGGGATTTTTTCATTTCCGTTTTCAGATACTCAACATCGGGAGTTCCTTCGGCTGTATAGTATGCGCATATTCCGTCTGCGTTGCCGACCTTTTTAATAACAACCACTGCCGAGCGTATGCCTTCTATGCTTGTCAGGCATTTTTCAATTTCCCCAAGCTCTATTCTGAAACCGCGTATTTTGACCTGATTATCCTTTCTGCCCAGTATGACCACATCGCCGTCCTTTGTCCAGCGCGCATAATCGCCCGAACGGTAGAAACGCTCGCCATCGTATTCGATAAAGGCTTTTTTCGTCTGTTCGGGAAGACCGTTATATCCCACAGCAACGCCTATGCCGCCTATCAAAAGCTCGCCGACAACACCCGCAGGCAGCTTGTTGTCATCTGTATCGACAATGTGATTGCGGTAGTTCAACAGAGGTCTGCCGACGGATATTTCATCTGTATTTGTAAGCTCTTTAGCATTTGACGCTACGGTTATCTCCGTAGGACCGTAGGCGTTTATGATACGAGCGTTTGTCTTTTCGCGCAGGACGCTTAACAGCTTATCCGAATATTTTTCGCCGCCCGATAATATTACCTTGCAGTTTTTCATTGCGTCCGCAAATTCGTCAAGTTCCATATATACAAGAAGTCTTGACGGGGTGGCGATGAACGCATCTACATTGTTTTCTTTAAAGAAAGCCGCAAGCGAAAGAGGGTCGTTTGTCTGTTCGTCGCTTGCGAAGGCAAGAGTAATACCGTTGCAGAGCGCAACGACCGTTTCCTGAAGCGACATATCAAAAGATACCGTTGTTATCGCACCATAGCATTTGCAATTTTCCGTTATACAGCGAACCTGAAGATTGCGTTCGTCGTCGGTAACATAGTTTGAGATACCGATGTGTCTAAGCATCACGCCTTTTGGTTTTCCGGTAGAACCCGAGGTGTAGATAAGATAAGCCAAATCGTCGGGTGAAATTGCGATATCCGGCTTTTTGTTGTTTCCGTCCGCTTCAAGTTCCGCTATATCGACCGTATTTTTGTATGTGTCAAGCAGCTCGCCGAAGGTTATTACAAGCTCCGCTCCGCTGTCGTCTATAATGCTTTCGACCCTTTCACGGGGATATTCGGGGCAGGTGGGTATAAATGCGGCGCCCGCCTTCAATATACCGAACATCGCCGAAAGGAATTTCGAAGTCCTGTTTAACAATATGACCACGCGGCTGCCGTTCTTTATACCGCGCTTTAATAAGGCGTTTGCAATTGTATTTGCCCGCCTGTCCAATTCTGCATATGTAAACTTACCGTCGCAGGCGACAACTGCCGTGCGGTCGGGGTGCAGCCTTGCCTGCCGCTCAAATTTTTCATGCAGCAGTTTTATTTCGGACTCTGCAAAACCTGTGTAAGAAAAAGCTGCAATTTGCTTTTCCCCGGCAGCGTCAAGCATTGACAATTTACGCGCCCTGCCTTTGGGTTCTTCTATAATTTTTTCCGCAACAGTTTTGATTGCGTTTGCGAATGTGTTCATAAGCTCTCGGCTGTAAACTGCGTCGTTATAGTGAATGTCTACGCACTCTTTACCGTTGTTTTTTTCAATATACACACCCGTATCGAATTTTACGCGCTGTTCGCCGACAAGCTCCCATTCGATAGTTTTGCCGTCTATAAGAAGCTCGTTCACGACGCCGAGCTGGTAAGCGTAAAGAATATGCGGCGCGTAGTTGAATTTGCGGCACACATCCGCATAGGGATAAGCCTCGTTTGCAACGGCATTTATAAGCAGCTCTTTGGCGCGCTCCACAAGCTCCGCCGCCGTTATATCCTCAATTTCAAGACCTATCGGGAGAGTTTTTACAAACATACCGAAACAGTTTGTGAGCTTCATATCCGAGCGTCCGTTGCTTATTGTGTTTATATACGCGCCGCGGCTGTTCGTAAATCTGGATACGACATAAAGCGCAGCCGCAAGAAACAGGTGGGCAGGCGTTACGCCCGTATTGCTGCAATATTCCGAAATACGCTCCATATCAAAAGGCGCGGACGCTATTGCTAATGAGCCGTTTTCGGCAAGTCCGCTCTTATCGGGGGTGATCTCTGCCGCGCTTTCACAGTTTGCAAGCATATCCGAAATATATTTTTCGGACTCTTTGAACGCATCGCTGTTTCTGAATGCGTTGTCGTCATTTACATAATTGAAGTAATCATATGTTTCGCTTTGTATTTTGCCGCCTTCAAGAACCGTTTTCAATGAATTTAGGAACAAGTCGAAGGACGCGCCGTCAAATATCACATGGTGAAAATCGGCAAGGAGATAGACCGCCGTTTCCGTTTGTATGACTTCAATTCTGAATAACCGCGAGTTCATGAGTTTAAACGGTTTTACAAAGTCCGCACGGTATATTTTTAACTTGTCGTCACTCATATTTTTTATGGGAACGGTATATCCGTCCGTGTCCATGCGCTGCTGAACAATATCGTCGTCTTTGATCGTGAGCTGCGTAAAAACATAAGGATGCGCCGCAAGCACGGTATCTATTGCACCCGATAGTTTTTTTGCGCCGAAATCAACGGGAAAACGGTACATAAACGAGATATTGTAGAACGTATCGTCGGGGCGTTTCATACACTCGGAATATACTCCGTACTGAGTATACGAAAGCGGCGCAAATTTTGCTTTTTCCTCATCCGTATGCGCCTCGGCGGGCGTGTTTCTTGCGGTCAGCAGATAACTTATAATTTCGTCCTCTATCGACATTACCGAACAGCCCTTCATAAGCGTTTTTATATCTGCGCCGTAGCCAAACTCTTTGTTAAGTTCTACCGCAAGTTTTATAACGGATAGAGATG
>CANRCU010000243.1 GCA_947629215.1 uncultured Clostridia bacterium | reverse complement strand
AAACACACAACGTATCTCCGTAAGGCTATTTTTTTGAGCCGCAACGGAGATACTTGTGGGGCTTGCCACTATTTTTTATTTTTTTAACACTATTTCAAACCCCACCAACGAGTAAATATGGGGCGCTGCCCCAAACCTCGCCCGCTTTTTTATTTATCTAAATGGGGCTCTGCCCCATGCCCCGCCCGCTTTTGGGCAGCCTAAGCGAAAAATAAATTTTCGCTTAGGAAAAAGCGGGGCAAAAAATAAGTTACTCATAATAACGTTGCTTCGTCCAAAGCGTAAACGCTTTGTCCTTGCACCGCCGCGCTCGCTTTTTTCTTCGAAAAAAGCTCACACGGATAGGGGCTTCGCCCCAAATTTCGATTTACTCCGATTAAACATTCTTCTAAACCCCGCAACCACATCAACCCCACGGCAAACACACAACGTATCTCCGTAAGGCTATTTTTTTGAGCCGCAACGGAGATACTTGTGTGGCTTGCCTTCAGAGTTTTATTTAACAGACCCCTTCCCCCTGCGCTTTTCCCTCAACAAAAACCATACCTCCCGCCGCCGACTTTAAAGTTTTCGCTCAAGCCTTTTTCAAAAGGCTTGCGGGGTTTGGGGCAGCGCCCCATTACTCACTATCTTCCATCTCCTCTTTACCCCGTATACCTTCAAATATCTCCCCATACCGCCACAACACACCCTGCAAAGCGTCACCCTCGGGCATAGGCGGCACATCCTCCAAACTCTTGCTCACAATAAAAGCCGCCTCGTAACTCTGCCATACCACATCCCCCTTTTTTATTTCCGCCTGTAAAACAAAAGCCCCCGCCTTTGCGGTTTCCCTCACACCGGGCAGCCACCTCAAAATAAAATACTCCTCATCCTCGCTCACCTCGGGGCTAACGGTAAATTCGCTCGTTTTCAACGTAAACTCCGCCCCGCTCATGTCCGATTTGAATAAATTTTTCGCTATCTTGAATATAAATTCGTCAACCCCCGACGAATACTGCTTGACATTGTATATCGCCGGTATAGGCTGCTTTCCGTTAAAAATTATGTCCATAACTTCACGCCTTTCCTATCGCAAGATAGTATATCTCGGCATCGCTTTCACCCGATAAAACAAACTCCGCCGCATTAAATGCAGCACTGTTGCTCGCAAACGCCGAAAGCTTTATACCGTCGCCGCCTGTTACCGCAAACTGTAGATTGTAAGGCTCGGCAAAAACCCTGTCAAAAAATACCGTGACCACCGCCGAATCTTTCACCACCTCGGCTCTGCCCCATTGTATCAATAACCCCCCTATCTCAATATTGCCTTTCTCCGCAACCACGACCGACTTGACCCCTAAACCGAGTACCTCGTCTATCTTGTCAAAATTTTGATTAAAGTCGCCCACATCGTAAAAATCATCCTGCGACGGCTTTTTTAAATTATAATTTTTTGTGTATTCAGCCATAATATATCCCCCTATCTGAATGGGGCGCTGCCCCAAACCCCGCCCGCTTTTTTTCTGAAGTCTAAGCGAAAATAAATTTTCGCTTAGGAAAAAGCGGGGCAAAAAATAAGTTACTTGATCTAAATGGGGCGCTGCCCCATACCCCGCCCGCTTTTTTCTGAAGGCTAAGCAAAAAATTTTGCTTTTCGTGAACGAAAAGCAATTTTTCGCTTAGTAAAAAGCGGGGCAAAAAATAAGTTACTCATAATCACGTTGCTTCGAACAAAGCGTAAACGCTTTGTCCTTGCACCGCCGCGCTCGCTTTTTTCTGCGAAAAAACCTCGCACGGAAATGGGGCTTCGCCCCAACTTAGTTTTATTAACACTCTTTTAAACCCTCACAACCAAATCAACCCCACCGGCAAACACACAACGTATCTCCGTAAGGCTATTTTTTTGAGCCGCAACGGAGATACTTGTGGGGCTTGCCACTATTTTTTATTTTTTTAACACTATTTCAAACCCCACCAACGAGTAAATATGGGGCGCTGCCCCAAACCTCGCCCGCTTTTTTATTTATCTAAATGGGGCTCTGCCCCATGCCCCGCCCGCTTTTGGGCAGCCTAAGCGAAAAATAAATTTTCGCTTAGGAAAAAGCGGGGCAAAAAATAAGTTACTCATAATAACGTTGCTTCGTCCAAAGCGTAAACGCTTTGTCCTTGCACCGCCGCGCTCGCTTTTTTCTTCGAAAAAAGCTCACACGGATAGGGGCTTCGCCCCAAATTTCGATTTACTCCGATTAAACATTCTTCTAAACCCCGCAACCACATCAACCCCACGGCAAACACACAACGTATCTCCGTAAGGCTATTTTTTTGAGCCGCAACGGAGATACTTGTGTGGCTTGCCTTCAGAGTTTTATTTAACAGACCCCTTCCCCCTGCGCTTTTCCCTCAACAAAAACCATACCTCCCGCCGCCGACTTTAAAGTTTTCGCTCAAGCCTTTTTCAAAAGGCTTGCGGGGTTTGGGGCAGCGCCCCATTACTCACTATCTTCCATCTCCTCTTTACCCCGTATACCTTCAAATATCTCCCCATACCGCCACAACACACCCTGCAAAGCGTCACCCTCGGGCATAGGCGGCACATCCTCCAAACTCTTGCTCACAATAAAAGCCGCCTCGTAACTCTGCCATACCACATCCCCCTTTTTTATTTCCGCCTGTAAAACAAAAGCCCCCGCCTTTGCGGTTTCCCTCACACCGGGCAGCCACCTCAAAATAAAATACTCCTCATCCTCGCTCACCTCGGGGCTAACGGTAAATTCGCTCGTTTTCAACGTAAACTCCGCCCCGCTCATGTCCGATTTGAATAAATTTTTCGCTATCTTGAATATAAATTCGTCAACCCCCGACGAATACTGCTTGACATTGTATATCGCCGGTATAGGCTGCTTTCCGTTAAAAATTATGTCCATAACTTCACGCCTTTCCTATCGCAAGATAGTATATCTCGGCATCGCTTTCACCCGATAAAACAAACTCCGCCGCATTAAATGCAGCACTGTTGCTCGCAAACGCCGAAAGCTTTATACCGTCGCCGCCTGTTACCGCAAACTGTAGATTGTAAGGCTCGGCAAAAACCCTGTCAAAAAATACCGTGACCACCGCCGAATCTTTCACCACCTCGGCTCTGCCCCATTGTATCAATAACCCCCCTATCTCAATATTGCCTTTCTCCGCAACCACGACCGACTTGACCCCTAAACCGAGTACCTCGTCTATCTTGTCAAAATTTTGATTAAAGTCGCCCACATCGTAAAAATCATCCTGCGACGGCTTTTTTAAATTATAATTTTTTGTGTATTCAGCCATAATATATCCCCCTATCTGAATGGGGCGCTGCCCCAAACCCCGCCCGCTTTTTTTCTGAAGTCTAAGCGAAAATAAATTTTCGCTTAGGAAAAAGCGGGGCAAAAAATAAGTTACTTGATCTAAATGGGGCGCTGCCCCATACCCCGCCCGCTTTTTTCTGAAGGCTAAGCAAAAAATTTTGCTTTTCGTGAACGAAAAGCAATTTTTCGCTTAGTAAAAAGCGGGGCAAAAAATAAGTTACTCATAATCACGTTGCTTCGAACAAAGCGTAAACGCTTTGTCCTTGCACCGCCGCGCTCGCTTTTTTCTGCGAAAAAACCTCGCACGGAAATGGGGCTTCGCCCCAACTTAGTTTTATTAACACTCTTTTAAACCCTCACAACCAAATCAACCCCACCGGCAAACACACAACGTATCTCCGTAAGGCTATTTTTTCGAGCCGCACCGGAGATACTTGTGGGGCTT
>CANRCU010000242.1 GCA_947629215.1 uncultured Clostridia bacterium | reverse complement strand
CCTCCCGCACATCCCCTTGCTATGTATAAAAGCGTAAAACTTGAGGATATAGACGGAGAAACTATGCTTTTGTATTCCCATATAGGCTTCTGGAAAAGAATACAGAATACTATGACCAAGACTAATTTTATTGAACAGGATAACAGAGATGCTTTTGTGGAACTTGTAAAGTCCGCAGCCTTGCCTTCGTTTACATCCGACCTCCAGATAAAATATAACGGCAATGTGAAAAACAGAGTTTCAATACCTATCGAAGACGAGATCGTAAATCCCCGGTTCTACTGCCATATACATAAAAAAAATAAGAAGGTATTAAACCCTCTTATTAAAAAATATTTAGCCGATTAAATATACAAGTATATCATTTTCCGGCGTGTATATCAAAAACAATTTTTAAAGCAGATTTTTTAGATATTGTCCCGTATAGGAGTTTTCGCATTGGGCGACCTCTTCGGGTGTACCCTGAGCAACTATTGTGCCGCCGCCGCTTCCGCCTTCGGGGCCAAGGTCTATGATATAATCGGCGGTCTTTATCACATCAAGGTTATGTTCGATAACAACAACGGTATTTCCTCCGTCGGTCAGCTGCTGCAATATATTTATAAGTTTTTTGACATCGTGCGTATGCAGCCCCGTTGTCGGTTCGTCAAGTACATATATGGTTCTGCCCGTGCTTTTGCGGCTTAGCTCCGTTGCCAGTTTAACACGCTGCGCTTCGCCGCCCGAAAGTGTGGTGGAGCTTTGACCAAGCTTGACATAGCCAAGACCGACCTGTTTAAGTGTTTCAAGCTTTTGTTTCAGTTTTGGCAGATTTTCAAAAAATACATAAGCCTCGTCTATTGTCATATCCAGAACATCACTTATGGTCTTACCCTTATATTTTACTTCAAGTGTTTCACGGTTATAGCGCTTACCCTTGCAGACTTCACAGGGTACAAAAATATCGGGCAGGAAATGCATTTCTATTTTTATTATACCGTCACCGCAGCAAGCCTCGCAGCGACCGCCTTTTACATTAAAACTGAAACGTCCTTTTTGAAAGCCTCTTACCTTTGCTTCGGGCGTCTGCGCAAAAATATCGCGTATCAGGTCAAAAAGCCCCGTGTATGTTGCGGGATTTGAACGCGGTGTTCTGCCTATGGGGCTTTGGTCAATTGCGATTATCTTATCAAAATTTTCAACACCTTTTATATCGGTATATTTGCCTGCTTTTATTTTGGCGCGGTTAAGTTTTTTGGCAAGCGTTTTGTAAAGTATTTCATTTACAAGAGAGCTTTTGCCCGAGCCTGAAACGCCCGTTACGCAGATAAAGCGTTCAAGCGGTATGGTTACATCTATATTTTTAAGATTGTTTTCGGCTGCGCCTATTATCTGTAATGTATTTTTACATTCGCAGCGTCTTTTTTCGGGCAGGGGAATGACACGTCTGCCGCTCAGATAATCGCCCGTTATTGAATCTTTGCATTTCAGCAGCTCTTCATATGTTCCCGAAAAAACGACTTTGCCGCCGTTATTGCCTGCTTTCGGACCTATATCTACAATATGATCGGCATTTCGCATCGTGTCTTCGTCATGCTCGACAACTATGAGCGTGTTGCCGATATTGCAAAGATGACGCAAAGTTGCGAGCAGCTTGTCATTGTCACGCTGATGAAGCCCGATGCTCGGTTCGTCAAGTATGTACAGCACACCGACAAGCCCCGAACCTATCTGTGTGGCAAGCCTTATACGCTGAGCCTCGCCGCCCGAAAGCGTGCCTGCCATTCTGTCAAGTGAAAGATAGTCAAGCCCAACATCAATAAGAAAGCCTATACGGGCATTTATTTCTTTTAATATCTCGCCGCCGATCATTTTCCGGCGTTCGTCAAGCTTTATATTTTCAAAAAAGACTTTAAGCTCTTTTATTGACATAGCCGTTATTTCGGAGATGTTTTTATCGGCTACCGTTACGGCAAGAACTTCGGGTCTAAGGCGCTGACCGTGGCAAGTAGGGCAGGGTATGTTTATCATCATACCTTCGTATTCTTCGCGCGCATAATCCGAGCCTGTTTCGCTGTATCTGCGCTGCAATGTGTTCACAATACCTTCAAAGCGGTGTTCGTAAAACTTTTTTCCGCCCATGGATAAATAAGGTATCTTTATTTTATCGGGTGCGCCGTAAAGGATAATATGTTTTATCTTTTCCGGCAGCTCGCCGAAGGGGGTGTCAAGGCTGAATTTATATTTTTCCGAAAGAGCTATAAATACCGATTTAGCCATACTGTTTTGTTCCCTTATATTGTTGAAACCGGGGGCGTTTACAGCGCCTTGCGATATGCTTAATGTGGGGTCTGGTATCAGCTGCTCTTCGTCAAAAACAAGTTTGAAACCAAGACCCGTACAGTCGGGGCAGGCTCCGCTCGGATTATTGAACGAAAACAGCCGCGGTTCTATCTCGGCAATGCTTATATCACAGTCCGGGCAGGCAAAGTGTTGGCTGAAGGTAATTGTTTTGTCCCCCTGTATCTCAACATTGAGTATGCCGCCCGTAAGCGCCATAACCGTTTCAACGGATTCGCTCAAACGCTGTTGTATGCCGTCTTTCACGATAAGGCGGTCAACGACTATCTCTATGGTATGTTTTTTGTTTTTTTCAATAGATATATCTTCACCGAGATCGTAAACGATACCGTCTATGCGCACACGTACATAACCGCTTTTTTTTGCGTCGTTCAGCAGTTTTGTATGTTCGCCCTTTCTGCCCCTGACAACGGGCGCGAGCAACTGTAAGCGGCTGCCCTGCGGCAGAGCCGTTATTTTGTCGACTATCTGATCTACGGTCTGTTTTTCTATGACCTTGCCGCATTTGGGGCAATGCGGTATGCCTATACGCGCAAAAAGCAGACGCAGATAATCATAAATATCGGTTACCGAGCCGACCGTTGAACGCGGATTGTTGTTGGTGGTTTTCTGATCTATGGAAATTGCTGGGGAAAGCCCCTCTATGCTGTCAACATCGGGCTTTTCCATTTGACCGAGGAATTGCCGCGCATAAGATGAAAGGCTTTCAACATAACGCCGCTGACCCTCGGCATATATGGTGTCGAAGGCAAGGCTTGATTTTCCCGAACCGCTAAGCCCCGTAAATACTATAAGTTTGTCACGAGGTATCTCAAGATCGATATTTTTTAAGTTATTTTCACGTGCGCCTTTTATTATTATCTTTTTGTTATCCATGATATTACCTTCCTGTCAGATCGTGTTGCCCGTTAACATATAACAGTATAGCACAATATCAAAGTCAATACAATTGTTTTTTTTGCGGGATATGTAAATATATAAAAACACAGAAGAACTGCGATTTAATATTGAACTGATAACAAATCGGTAACTTTTTATTCGTGTGTGGCATAAACGGTAAACATAAATACCCAAACGGCTTTTGAACATTATCCGGAATGTGATAAAATAATATTAAGTGTTGATTTCCGCTATAAAAGAGGAGGTAATTTCATATGAGCGCATTTATAAACATAAGCAGCGCAGACAGAGAAGAGATACGCAATATCTCGGCAAACTATAACGCAAATTGGGACGCCCTTAAAAGGAGAGAAATGGAAGAGTTTGAAAGACACGGTGCCAAAAAAAAGGGCAACGGCATAGATTCTGCCGCTTACGGCTTCAAAGGCGTGTCGGATAACAGAAACAGGTTTGCGGGAGTATTGAGAGGCTGGTATTTGTATAACGGTCTTAGCGTAGAGGAGATCCTTTCCGACAGCGAAGAGGCTCTTCAAAAACGTATAGAACTTATGGACAGCTT
>CANRCU010000241.1 GCA_947629215.1 uncultured Clostridia bacterium | reverse complement strand
CGCCAAATGCGGCGATATTATGAAAGTATATCTGAAAATAGAGGACGGTATAGTCAAGGATGCCAAATTCAAGACCTTTGGTTGCGGTGCTGCCGTTGCAACAAGCTCTATGGCGACCGAGCTTATAAAGGGCAAAAGTATACAAGATGCACTCACTATCACAAACAAGGCTGTTATGGAGGCTCTTGACGGACTTCCGCCGATAAAGGTACACTGCTCATGTCTTGCTGAAGAAGCGCTTCATGCAGCGCTCTGGGACTATGCGCAGAAAAACGGTATAGTGATAGAAGGGCTTAAACCACCTGTATCGGACATCAGCGAGCATGAAGAAGTACCCGAAGAAGATTATTGAATTGGTTGTTCGCACAAAACATATACAAAAAATTAACGAATAAAAAATTTTCTATTGAATTTATGTACTTTTAGTATTATAATATATGTGGTTATTATAAAATAAGAAAACTAAAAGTATTCAAATTCTAACAAAAGGCTAAAAATTCGGTATTTTATCGGATTTTTAGAGAGGAGGAAAATTAAAAATGAAAAGAAAACTTGTTTCGCTTTTTATGGCAACAACACTTGCACTGACAAGCGCAAGTATCGTTTGCGCCGATGATGCCGCTGCAGATTCGGGCAAAGCCGCAGATGAGGCTACAACCGAGGCAACTACAGAGCCTACTTCTGAAGAAACAACTGAGCCTACCACAGAAGCGACAACGGAAGCAACTACGGCTGCACCTACAACCGAAAAATCAACAGAAGCTACGACCTCGTCCGCAACGACAACCACCCAAAAAGACGATACAAACACCATTGGCGATACTATAGCAATATCGCTTGACGGCGACGATACAAAATCTCTTTCAAAATATATCGACGGCGATATAAAGGCAAGCGATCTCTCATGGTCAAGCGATGATAAGGACGTATGTAAAGTATCAAGCTCGGGTAAAATTACCGCCAAGAAAAAAGGCAGCTGTGTGGTAACCGCCGAAGGTACGATAAACGGAACAAAATATAAGTACACATTCAATGTAAAAGTTAAAAACACCTCAAAAGACGGCAATTATGATGACACTTTCACCATATATGACGATGAAACGCTTAATCTTTACAAGAAAACTTATGTAAATGTAGATGATTATGACTCGGACGATTATGAATGGGAGTCAAGCGCAAAAAACGTTGCTACCGTTGATAAATACGGTAAAGTCACTGCTAAGAGAGAGGGGTACACCATAATCGATGTTACCTCGGACGACAATGAGGAAGAATATTCTTTCAAAGTTACCGTTAAGGATTCGGATTCTTACAGTTCTTCGAGTTCCTCAAATTCTTCGTCATCATCAAGCAATTCTTCTTCGTCAAACAGCTCGACAAAGACTGCTTCTATAAAGACCGCATGGGATATATATATGGAAGAGGACAGCTCATTTGATCTTGAAGATGTTCTTGAAGATTCGGCTGACGATTATGATTGGGACGTAGATGATGACGAAATAGCCGATGTAAACGAAAACACGGGTAAATTGTCATCGGGAGAAGAAGGCTCAACAAAGATAACAGCCAAAGGCGACAGAAATTATACATTCACGGTACGTGTAAGTGATGATTATTCAAACGACGAAGCAAGCCTTAAAGTCGGTGAATCAAAGAGTCTTGAAAGTTATCTTGACGATGATGTTGAGGAATACAGCTTTTCGGTAGGCGGCAGCAACGCCGTTTCGGTCAACAGTAACGGCAAGATAACAGGCAACGCAAAAGGCGTGGCTTATGTAGTATGCAAGCATGACAACGGCGATGTTATACAGATATTTGTAAATGTAAGCGGCGGTACGACCACTCCAACGACCGAAAGCACGACCGAGGCTACAACACAGGCAACAACCAAGCCTGCTTACGCACCGACACAGCCCGCTGCACCTTCAAGCAAAACGGTATCTTTCACCGATATAAGTGACAGACCTTGGGCTGTTGAAGCTATAAATGCTATGGCGGCAAAGGATATAATCCATGGCGTCGGCAACAATAAATTCAGCCCCGATACCTACTGCAAACGTTGTGATTTTGCCATTGTGCTCATAAATATGATGGGTCTTAATTCGGAAATTGCAGAATCCAATTATGAGGACATCCCGTTTGCATCATATTACTATAATTACGTCGGTATCGCAAAGAAACACGGCATTGAATCGGGCGTAAACGGTGCTTCGTTCTATCCACTTGAGGATATAACCCGCGAAGATATAATGGTAATGACATACAAGGCTCTTGTTGACAACGGTCAGACATTCAATACCGATACTTCTGTTCTTGCTAAGTATACCGATGCAGGCAAATTAAGAGAAGAAAGCCGTATCGCAGTTGCAGCGCTTGTAAATTCGGGTGCGGTAACGGGTACTTCCGATACAACATTAGAGCCTACAAGCAAGATAACAAGGGCGCAGATGGCCGTTCTTATGAATAACGTTCTTCCTCTTGTAAATTCTGCTTTATGATAAGTTATCTGAAAAAACTTGGCATAGATATAGACGATATACAGGCAAGTCGGTTTGCAAAATACGAAGAAATTCTTATTGAATGGAACAAAAAAATCAATCTGACCGCATTGACCGAGCATGAACAAATTGTTATAAAACATTTTGCCGACAGTCTGACACCTCTGCTCTATCGTGATTTTTCAAAAAGCGATGTCATAGATGTCGGAACTGGTGCAGGGTTTCCGGGGCTGCCGCTTAAAATAGCAGTCCCGGATATAAAGCTGACATTGCTTGATTCCCTTAACAAAAGAATTAACTTTTTAAATGCGGTAACAGCCGAATTGAAGCTGACCGATGTTCGTTGCATACATTCAAGAGCAGAGGACGGCGCAAGAAATGCAGAAATGAGGGAAAATTTCGATTATGCCTTTTCACGCGCAGTTGCCGAGCTTAATGTTCTGGCGGAATACGATTTACCGTATGTGCGTGTCGGCGGTGAAATGATCGCCTTGAAGGGTCCCGCTGCCTATGACGAAATAAAGCAGGCAGATAAGGCTGTTAAGATACTGGGCGGTGAAATAAGCGATGTAAAAGAAGTTATCCTGCCCGATACCGATTTAAAACATAAAATAGTTTTTATCGGTAAAGTAAAACCGACCCCTCCGACCTATCCGAGAAAAGCAGGAAAGGCTGCAAAAGAACCTATTATGTAGATTAAAAATAACAGAAATAAGACTTAATGACAAAACCACTCTTTGCAAATTGCAGCGAGTGGTTTTGTTCTTGGCATAAATTTTTTTAATTATAGCATGTATTTTTACAAACCATTGAAACACTGTAAATAAACAACTGCCGCAGAATTTGAATTTTGCGGCAGTCGTTTATATCATGCATCTTTTTTTCTGTAGAACATCTGTGGTTTAACTCCGTTTTCAACCACATCTTTGGTTATAACACACCTTTCGACCGTTC
Organism: uncultured Clostridia bacterium; assembly: GCA_947629215.1. Taxonomy (GTDB): domain Bacteria; phylum Bacillota; class Clostridia; order Lachnospirales; family CAG-274; genus RGIG4310. The sequence goes on along the minus strand of CANRCU010000241.1, from coordinate 351 downwards.
CGTCGGACGGTGCATCGTACATTATATCCATCATAAAACTTTCCATTATAGCGCGCAGACCTCTTGCGCCCGTATCCTGAGCGATAGCCTTTTTGGCAATGGCAACAAGAGCTTCCTGTTCAAACTCAAGCTGTACGCCGTCAAGCTGCAACAGATACTGATACTGTTTTACAAGCGCATTTTTAGGCTCTGTCAATATTCTGATAAGCGCATCTTCGTCAAGGCTCTGCAAACTTACAACTGTTGGCATACGACCTATAAGTTCCGGTATAAGCCCGTATTTGTGCAGATCCTGAGGTACGGTTTCTTTAAATATCTCGGATGCTCGCAGCTCTTTTGAAGAACGGCTGT
>CANRCU010000240.1 GCA_947629215.1 uncultured Clostridia bacterium | reverse complement strand
TTGCTTCGCAAAATCTCCACCTTACCCTTGACAACTTACCTTGAGAAAAGTGTAACCTATCATTGACACCTTAACACGGTGTTGTGAATTTTTTGAAAATTTTTCTTTTCTTTTCGACAAATTTATGATATACTGTAATTGGAGATTCGGCTTTTTCACATAAAACGATTTTATATGAAAATTTGTGTCCGAAAATAATATCCGTTTCGGGGCTTGAAAACGGGTCGATATAATAAGGAGAAAAATATGCGTTTCGGTGAAATATTTACAACATCGCTCTATAAATTTCGTGATTATCACAAGCTGCTGAAAGTCAGCGGTTTTAAAACTTTTTTGTATATCGTTTTTTTGGCGCTGATCATGGTTGTGGGGGCAGCGGTCGTGATGTTTCCGATGTTTTTGCCCGAAGGCGGGCTTGCCTCTATGATGGAGGAACATTTACCCGATTTCAGCATTACGGACGGTGAACTTAAATGTGATAATGTTCTTATTGACGAAGATGACCTCTATATTGAGATAGATACGTCAAAAACGGGCGTTTTGCCTCTGCCCGACGGTTATGCTCAGGCAATGACGATAAGCAGAACGGATATCAATATACTGAACGGTATGCGCACAACAACGGGAAGTCTGTCGGATATACCCGATTTTTCAAAGACAAAAGCCGTTGAATTGTTCAGAAAATACGCAATACCGATATATCTTGCGCTTTTAGGTCTTATGCTGTTTTCACTCATAATAAATACGGCTGTAAGTATATTGCTGTATGCTGCGCTGACAATGTTATCGGATAAACTGCTTGTGCGTTCGGGGCTGAGGTTCGGCGAAGTATTCAAAATAACGGTGTTCTCAATGACATTTGCGGTCGTTATGAATATGCTGCTGACGCTTATCGGTCTTGGCAGATTTGATATGATAGCGCCGTTTATTACCCTGTTTTACGCAATAAAGGGCGTTATAAACTGCCGTGACGAAAGAAGAAAAGACGGCATAGTCATCGCCGAATTTTGAGCCGACCAAAAATTTTGAAAATTTTTTCAAAAAAAACTTGACAATACAGTAAAATTATTCTATAATATATCTTGTCGCTGTGAGGTGACAAGATATTGTGCCCAGATAGCTCAGTTGGTAGAGCGGAGGACTGAAAATCCTTGTGTCGGCGGTTCGATTCCGTCTCTGGGCATACCTATCCCCTGCGGGTGTGGTACAATGGCTAGTACATCAGCCTTCCAAGCTGAGGACGTGGGTTCGATTCCCATCACCCGCTTCTTCTTTAAAAATTCAAGATAAAAGCGTGCGCGAGTGGCTCAGTGGTAGAGCATCGCCTTGCCAAGGCGAGGGTCGCGGGTTCGAATCCCGTCTCGCGCTTTTTTCATTTTAAGAGCTTAGGCTCTTTTTTACGTTAACGGGAGAGAAAATTATGTTCAAAGATACGGCGTTTATAAAAAAACTGAGTATGCTTGCCGTGCCTATCATGTTCAACGATATTCTGAATTCATCGGTAAACCTGCTTGATACCTTTATGATAGGCAAACTTGGCGAAGCGCCCGTTGCGGCGGTGGGTCTTGCCAACCAGATATTTTTTCTGTTTATAGTGCTTAATTTCGGCATAAACAGCGGCAGCGCCATATTTATGGGGCAGTTTTACGGCAAAGGCGACAAAGACGGTATACATAAATGTATGGGCATAACGGTGGTCATTGCCGCTTTGGTCGCGCTGCTGTTTGAGTGTGCGGCTATATTCATGCCCGAAAGACTTATGCATATATATTCGCAGGACAGCAAGGTAATAGAGCTTGGCAGCCAATACTTGCGTATAGTGGCATATTCGTATATACTTTCGGCTTTGACCGTGCTGATAAATGCGGCTTTAAAGGCGACGGGTCAGGTCGTGCAGCCTATGGCGACTACGTTTGTTTCGCTTATGAGCAATTTTATATTCAACTGGATCTTCATATACGGTTTTAAACTTGGCGTCAGGGGCGCTGCGATAGCTACGCTTACGGCAAGAACGATAGAACTGCTGACCACCGTTTTGTGGAGCTGCGCCGCAAAACGTATAATAATAACAAGCCCCCGCAATTATTTCAGGCATATAGACCTTGCGTTTGTAAAGAGCTTTTTTTCCGTTGTTACGCCTGTTATATTAAACGAGCTGATGTGGGCGCTCGGTACGACAATATATAATGTGGCATATAAATACAGCGGTACCGTTGCGCAGGCGGCTGTGCAAATTTCAACAACGGTGCAGAACGAGTTTACGGTCGCAGGTACTGCCATAGGCTCTGCCTGCGGTATTATGATAGCAAATGCGCTTGGCGCGAATGACCGTGACCGCGCGATAAGTTATTCGCGCAAGGCTATGACCATGTGCGTTGCGTTCAGTATATTTGCGGCGATATGCCTTGTGCTTGCCTCACCGTATATAGTGGGATTCTTCGATGTAACGGACGAAGCCCGTAGATATGCATATTATATGCTGCTTATAATCTCGGCGGGTGTGACGATGAAAAATCTGAATTTTGTTACCGTTGTGGGTATACTGCGAAATGGCGGGGATACAAGATTTTGTTTGCTGGCGGATGCGTCGACGGTGTGGTTTGTGGGCGTGCCTATGGCTTTTTTGGGTTCAAAATTTTTGGGTCTGCCCATTTATGTGACCTTTGCCATGGTCTATATGGAGGAGGTCGTAAAACTGTTTCTGACTGTTGCAAGAGTGCTTGGCAACAAGTGGGCAAAGGTGCTTGTGCAGTGATGCCTAATGAAATATTTAATTTTGACAAAAAAGAACTGCCGTTTGCTCGGCAGCTCTTTTTTTTATTTTTCACTTAAAGTGATGATAAAATTTCTTTTACCAATTGACTTACAAGCCTGTTATCCGCACGACCTTTTGTCTGCGCACTCACTGCGCCCATAACTTTGCCCATATCTTTCATGGATATTGCGCCTGTTTCGGCGACGGTCTTTCGGATAATTTCTTTAATTGCATCTTCTGACATCTGTTCGGGAAGGTATGCTTTCAAAATAGCAATTTTCTTTTCGGCTTCGTCAATCAGGTCTTGTCTTTCAGCCTTTTTAAAATCAGGCAAAACGTCCGTCAGCTTTTTGATCTCTTTGTTGATAACGATCAATACGTCCTCGTCGGAGGCCTCGATCTTTTTATCCTTTTCTGTTTGAAGCACGCCTGCGCGAACCATCTGGACAATTTCTTTTTTAACGGTGTCCTTATCCTTCATAGCCTGCTTCAAATCGGCAAAAAGCTGTTCTTTTAAAGCCATAAAACCATTCCTTTAATTATACTTGCGCTTTCTTGCAGCTTCGGATTTTTTCTTGCGCTTAACGCTTGGCTTGTCATAATGCTCTCTCTTGCGAACCTCGCCCATGATACCTGCCTTGGCGCAGTTTCTCTTAAAACGGCGAAGAGCACTATCCAAAGATTCGTTTTCTTTTACTCTAACTTCAGACATCTTATTCCCTCCCCTCAGTTTTCGTATAAACGCGGAAGTATTACACAACCACCCAATACAAAATTATACACAAAATTTCACTTACAGTCAACTGTTTTTGCAAAATTTTCAAAAAAATTTATCGGTAAAAATGTAATACATTCGATAAAATATATATCGTCATAACGATAATGGCGGCAATGTCAGAGCGGTTTTTGCAAAGAAAAGAGATTTGGAAAATTTTTAATAAAATTTTTTTGGAAGCTTTGTGAAAAACAGATAAAAGACCAAAAAAATATTATCTTTGTTGAGGTACAATAGATAGGTAACACTAAAAATAAAAAACAAGGTCCAACCTTTTTATGGTATAATTGAATTTA
>CANRCU010000239.1 GCA_947629215.1 uncultured Clostridia bacterium | reverse complement strand
TACGTCGCCTATAGCACCCGATTCGCCGACAACATCGGCAAGTATTATCTGGTAACCGTTTACTATATCGCCGTTTTCGTCAAGCAGTTTGACTACATTGTATGCGGGGCTGCCTTTATAAACGCCCGTAAATATTACCGAACCTGCGGGTATGCTCTCGCCGGTCGTATTGTCATATACAAAGTCTTCGCCAAGTTTGCCTATACCCTCGCCAAGCAGCTCTACATTGTCGCTTGTGGGGCCGAGTATGTCGATATTGTCTATACGTATATCGCCTGTGTTGTAATAAAGCAGCATTACATAAGCGGCATTATAGATATACATATATCCCACACCGTCATGTTTCTCTTCGGTAGGCTGATTGAAGTAGAATGTCTGCTCGCCTTTTCCGTCATAGGAAATTGTCTTGACCGATGTCCAGTTTCTGTTGTCATCGCTTACAAAAACGCCTATTTCCGCAGCTGAGCCGTTATATTTGAGCGCCGTTACCTGTTCTTCGCTGCCAAGGTCAAGCGTGACTGTCGGTACAATGCCGTCTGCTTTGCCGACATAGCTGCCGCCTTCGCCCTTACCGATAGCGTTGTCTATTGCCGAAATATAAGTATCTTCGCAATAACCGTTATCGCCGTCGGCTTTTATGAACATATCGCCGTCGGAGGACATATTTGTTTCGGCACTCCAGCCTGCTCTGTCGATAGCGCCGTCATGCTTTACTTTTACAGGTTCAAGGTCGTATGCGGCTGTCTTGTTGAGCAGCTTGTCATAGCCTATTACGCTGTATTTATAGACCATATTGTTGCCTGTTGTGATATGATCCGTAAATGATGTTTTGTCCGACGTAACAAATGCAACGGGCTTGCCGTTTCTGATTATCTCATAGCCGAGCATAGCGCTGCCGCCGGTTGACGAAAGCGAAAGCTCTACCGTATTTGCATTTATGACATTGTTTGTATGTTCTGTTGTTATTGCGGCATTAACGGTCGTACCGGATGGCATTGCGCTGCCGCCTTCAAGTCTGTATGCCCATGCATCGTCATTGAGATACTGGATATTGCGCTCCTCTTCGGGGAACTGTTCCGCATATTTTACGGTTTCGTCATTGGGTACAAAACCCCATGTTCTGAAGAAGGGTACAAGGTTTTTCTCTGCCGCTGCCGATGCAAGGCGGATAAGGTTATCCGTAGTGCTTGCCGTAAGCGTGAGCGCAGTTTCGGTTTTAGGCGCAAGCTCTGTATTTCTTGCATATGCATCTACCCTTGCAAAGAAAATATTTTCAAGCTGGTCGTCCTCGTTATCAAATGTCATATAATCAAAATAATTGTCATATGCCATATGCAGCTGCCAATACATACCAAGTGATGTTGCAAGGTTAGCCGTGCCTGCCGTTCCCTTTGTAACGTGGTTGTACAGATCTTCATAATTTGTTCTGACGTCCTGAGTGGCAAGTTTTGCAAAATAGTTATTTGTTACCTCTGCAACAACATATTTGCCGTTGTTTATAACATGACCTATTTCGTGACCGATACCCCAGCCCGTGAGCTGACCTTCTGTCTTTTTGCCTTTTTCGTCATACTTGACGGGTTTAATACCGAACAGACCGGGAACGCTGCCGAATTCTATACCGATATGTTTGCCGCCCGCATACATAAATGCGCCGGTAAACATTGTATGGTAACGAATATTGAGCCTTTGTGTCGGGTATCTGTTGGTACTCTTTTCATCGGCGTTTTTGTTGTAGCCCTTATGCTGATAGAATAAGTCTACCTGTTGTTCCATAGCCTCGATCGCATTTGCAAGCTGAGCCGCGCCGCCGCCGTTAAGACCCTTTATTACCTGTGTTGCGGGAACAGAATACATCATGTTGTTCATAACTATTTCGGTATAATCCGAAATACAGTCTTCGCGGTAATCAACACCGTGACCGTTTTCGGTGTGAAGTTTTTGTATGTTTGCAACATAGTCCGTAAGCTCGGTCATATATGCATTTATTGCTGATGTACGTTCTTCGCCTGTTTTGTTTGCAACATTGAGCATAGGTATCTTCTGACCGCCGCTTATGCGCACCGAATAATTCTTTGCGCCCTTGTTGCCGTCGTATGCGATATAGAGCGAACCGCCGTTCTCGGCATTTGCCTGTGTTTTGATATTAGGTATTTTAAGCACGTTCCTGCCGACTTTGAGCGGTGTTGAAACGCTCTGCCAATTTGCGGCTTCGCCGTGGTTTTGTGTGGAAACAAGCGTAAGATTGGTATTTGCGCCTTCTTTATCCTTATCGCTGCCCACATATATTATAACATCGTCCTGAGCCATTGCCACAACGCCCAAAGGCTGATAATTGGACTCTGTCATTGCAAAATCAACGTGACCGTCTGCGCGTGGTGTGATATTTGTATCTATTGTGATTATATCGGCAAGCGCAGTTGTATTCATCAGCTCTCTTGCATATTTAAGCTCTTGTTTGAGTGCGTCGTATTCGGGATGAAGTTCGCCGCTTGCCTCGTCGGGTATATCAAGCTCTGCTTCAAGCGCCGATATTGTTTCTTCCGTAACGCCGTCGACCAGCTTTATATGCATCTGGTCTGCATAAAGCGCGTCTATCTTTTCTTCTATTTCGGCATAATAATAGAAATTTATTTCCGAAACAGTGATGAGCCTGCTGTTATAAGTTTTCAGGCAAAGCTGGAAAGCGTCCGAAGTTATCGGTTTTTCGGTCTTTAACATATAGTAGATATGATTGCTCATATCGGTCTTTCTTGTAAGGTAAGCGTCTGTCTTTACCCAGCTTTCTCCGTCCTTATAAAGCAGTTTTGCGCCTGTGTAAGTGTAAGGCTGGCTTGCGCTCGGCGCAAAGCATATCGTATTGATAGTATATTTATTATCAAGCGTGATAATGGGGAGAGCATGGTTTGTATATTCATAACCCGTATCCCAGTCCTCTACGCTGATATATGTGCCTGCGGAGTCATCCACAACACTTGCGGCATCACCTATCATATTTTTATTGCCTGCTACAGCCGAAACGATATGTGTTGAACCTGCCGTATTTATAAGTTTGTACTTAGGCATTCTGACCGAACCGCTTGCAACGGGTGTTGCCTGATTTTCGGCGGAAGGCTTGCTCTCGCCAAGGTGGTTGTGACCCACTACATATACGGTATAAGCAACAGACGGTTCAAGATTGACTATCGTATAGCTTGTTCCGGTTATATTGTCGATACTGAGATATTCCGTTTCATCGGCTTTCTTGTAATAAAGCGTGTAATACTGTGTATCACGCATATTGCGCCAGGATACCTTTATAGATTCGACTTTGCCTTCTGCGACCACATACTCGGGTGTCGGCGGTATCTCGGTGGGTACAAGGGTTATTGTAACAGGCTCGGAATAGGGGCTTGTCCAGTCACCGCTGACCGAACGTACACGCACGGTATACGGTATGTAAGATGCAAGTTTGTCCGTACCGAGATTTGTTATATTTACTGTTGTGCCGTTTACGGGATAATGCTGTTCCTTGCCGTTTGCGCTTATAAGCACATCATAGCCCGAAACATTGGACTGTGCTCTCCAGCTGACATCGAACGACGGGTCTTCACCGCCAGAACGCTGCACGGCTTTTACATTATCGGGGATATTCATATCGGGTTCGGGTATGCGGTCTGCCATATTGTTGACAAATTCCACTTCGGCAATGTCGACAAGCTTTGTGCTTGCGCCCGTTACCTTTATGGTAACTTTTTTGACCGCTATTTGTCTGCCGATATTTACAACGACGGTACCGTCACTTTCGACCGTTACTTTGCCGTTTGAATTATCGGCATAAGCGCTTATGCCGGCTTCGTTTGCGGATGCAAGCAGCGCATATG
>CANRCU010000238.1 GCA_947629215.1 uncultured Clostridia bacterium | reverse complement strand
TGCTGGGCGCGGATAAGGAAGATAATATTGAAGAATATGCCAAGGCCGTAAGGGAAGCCCTTGATATAAACAACGACTCTTTTGTCAGCGTAATGAAAAGAAACACAGTCTTTTCAACGCCCAGAGCAATTATACCCGAAAATAATTATACTACCCCCGAAGAGCAGGCTCTTGCCGATAAAAAAGCGGAAATTTCCGTAGACTTTGCCGCAGGTTACAGAGATACCGTCAGCCGTAAATTAAAAGAGGCGGCAGCTAAACGAGACAGAAGACAGTTTGAAGACTCAAAATTATTCTTTTCTTCTCTTTTCGGTCCGAATGAAGATGTTTCGGGATTAGAGATGGGAGAATATTGGAATGCGGTAGAAAAAAATTTTAATAATATTTACCCCCATCTTCTGACAGGCAGATGGCCTCAAGACCTGGTCTATGCCTATATGCTTACCTTGGATTATCCCGAAGGTTCGGGCAATAAGCTCACAATGGATCAGATACAGAGGGACGATTCGGAGGAAATGAAGGCTTTCAAGGCAAAGGCAGGCAAAGACTTCTGCCGTATATTCCAGAAACGTCCGGAAAACGATACACAATATGCAAACGATGCGGAGTATTATAATGCCGTTACATATCCCACAATATTGAAAATGACCGAAGCGCTCATGCACATAGAAATGGGTTATCACGACTTGAAGGAAGTAGACGACCTTGAAGATGCCGTGCTTGATGCCGAGAAAAATTCATTGGTGCACGATTTGAACCAGCAGTGGCAAAAAATCAACTTGATGACTCTTGCATCCGACAACGGAGTGTACTCATTTTATACTTTTTTATATGAAAGAAGACTTAATTATCTTATGTCCGATAATTTTCTCAATGACACTTTGGAAAGTAACAGAGCCATTTACCGATCAACACTTCCGGAATCGGTCAAATATGATGCTATATTTGAAAATATTGATATCAATGACTTAAAAAAAATGACTGAGATAGGTTATGGAACGGCTACCCCGGAAAACTCCCGTAACCTTGGTGTTGCAATGACTGCTGCAACTGCGATCCAGCCCACGGATAAAGAGATAATAGAATACACAAACGGTGAGGATAATACCGTATCGGAAAGAAACAGAAACGGCAGCCAAAAAAAGGTGATCAAAGAAGTTGTAAACCAAGTGGAGAAGGATAATGCCAAAGAAACAGAGGATCGCGCCCTTGAAACCTTATCGTTTTGCGGTACGGGAGGAGGCTTTGAGATCAAAAAAAGGCTTGTAGATGACATTGTGGAAAACGGAAACGGAAACAGATCTCACAGAACAAGAAGTCACGAAGGTATCGAGGGATTCAGCGGCACCAACAATTCTCTTATAGGCGAACTGACAGGCTGCCATGGTCCTATCAACGGTCAGCTTGCCATGGACGAAAAACATCTTATGGCTGCGGTAAGCGCTATTTACATAAACGGTCAGACCCTTGCGGAAAAATTCGGTCTTAACGAAAACAATATTGCCGAAAAGTATGAAGAAACAGATAAGGAACTTGCAAAAATACTTACAAGCTCAATGGACGGTACGGGCAAAGAATATGTCTGCATAAAAAACGGAAAAGACGGCTTCTATCCCATAGTGATAGGCGATTTCAGACCGGCTTTTGTTTCCAGAAGAGACTTTGACAGTGATGAGGCGTATAATGCAGCAAATGAAAGAGCTTCCCGTGAAAGAGCCGCAATAGCGGAAAGAAAAGCCAATGCAGCGGCATATGCCGACATTATCAGCGGCAGGGCTGACAAGGAGACCGCAGATAAATACAAAGACCTTAAAATACCCGAAGTAAAGCTGAGCATCGACGACATAACAGGCTTTGAGAGCAGGCAGCCCGGAGCCTTAGCCGCAAAACTAAGCGAGATGTACGGCAAACCTATGCCGCAAAACCTTGAAGATATGGACAGCAAAGCCTTTGACGACTTGGCAAACAGTATCTATATAGGCAGCAAAAAACTCAGCGAGCTTTGCCCCAGAGCGGAGGGAATGTCCAACACGGCATATGCCAAAAAAATGGAAGAGCTTATAAAAGACACCATTGACAAAAGCCTTTTTTGGGATGACGGCAAAAAAGCAAAAATAGTATCCTTAAGGGATAAAAACGGCGATCTGAAACCCCTTGGTATAGACGTCGGGGAACCGCCCGAAAGACCTACGCCTGTCAAGCTGTATACTACCGGTTTTCATACGGCAAAGAACATTCAGGCAAACAAAGAGGCATATGCAAAATATTTGCATGAAGAAACGGAGTATATCAACAAAAAGACTCTCTATGACAAATGCACAAAGTATAACGACAAACTATATGATATGAGAAAAAAAATCATAACCGAAGAGAAAAACGGTCCCACCCAAAGACAAGTAAATGTAGCGCAGCTTCAGCAGGAACAAATGGGTATCTCAGCCTCTGCGCCAAGCAATACAGCCGCGCTTACAGCGCCGACACAAGTCCGTCAGGCTCAGAATAACGGACCGACAATAAACTGACTTTATATTCAAGAGCTGCTGTTAACGGCAGCTCTTTGCATTTTATTATAATTTTTCTTTTATTTCTCCCCATATCTCAACTATTTTCAATTTCACCTTGACATCGGGCGTACTTTTGGTTATAAGGCAGTAGCAGTCGCCGCTAAGCACCTGCTCAAGCTTTTCTTTGCTGCGCACAGCCGTTTCGCTGTCGGCATTGTCCGCATAACATAACGGCGGAAACATCACGCACCACCAGTTATGACCCTGCGCATTGCCTATCTCTACCCTGAGTGCCTCATATTTTCCCGCAGGCAGTGTTATATCGGCATATTTCTTTGTCGGGAAATAATCTTTTGCAAGATAAACGTTCACCGTATAGTCATATCCTGCCAAAGCGACCTCTTTTTCGGCTGTCTGTTTGATATTTGCAAGGTTTCCGTATATCATGCATCTGGTCTGTTCTATACTCTCGTTCCCCGAAAGTTCGTCTTTATATTCTTCTAATATCCTGTCCCTTACCCTTAATTTCAGAGCCTGATCCTTTTCGCCGTCACTGTTTGCAATAATATGCAGCCTTAATACATTTTTGGCTATCTCATATCTTGCATTGCGCGCATATACCGACGTTGCGCCCAAAAACAAAACAAGCGTCATTATCCAAACAAACTTTCTCATAATTCACATTCCTTTCGCGATATTCCCATATACATCGCCGCGCCCAACAAAATCACTGCCATGGTTATCAAAACTGTTTTCTTCATAATTTCACATTCCCTTCCATTCTGTTTTTATTATTATTTTTATAGGTATATCTCTTTTATTTTTGCCCGTTATACGCTCGTATCTCTTAACGGTTTCAAGGCAGTCGCAATCCATATCGTTCTGTAGCTTTTGCGCCGCAGCCACAATACTGTTCAGCAGCTTTTTTTCTGCCTTGTCCTTTTCTGCCTCTATGCCCTGCGCAAGCTCTGCGCGCGCCGTTATCGTATATTCTGCGCCTTCGCCTTTTATGCGTTTTTTAAGACCTTTTTGCTTAAACTCAAAAGAGGCATTCTCCGTATCGACCACAATATCGTTTTTATCGGACATCAGCCATTGCAAAGCATCAAGCTCTTTTTGCGCAATATCGCCGATATAATTATAATTTTTTATAACAGCGCCGCCCTTCAGCCCTATTTTGCCGCCATCACAGCCAATAATCGGTAATACAGCATCTCCGCCCGTTTCGGTAAGCGTATACACAAGCGAATTTGCCTGCAAAGATGTGCGTTTTTTGCTGTATTCCCTTATAAAAGCAAGCACATCTTCACCGCCGCTGTTTTCTTTTTTTAGTTGTTCAATATCCTCAACGGCTATCAC
>CANRCU010000237.1 GCA_947629215.1 uncultured Clostridia bacterium | reverse complement strand
AACAGCTGTCGGAACAGCCGGAAAATATTCCGAATATATAATAAATATGGTAAAATACGGCTATAACAACGGAGTGATCGAGGGGATTAACAATAAAATCAAGGCGTTAAAGAGAATATCCTTTGGTTATCGCTCACTTTATCATTTCGGGAACAGAATACTTATTATGTTTGAGCTTATTAGCATAGAAAAGTGGCGTAGATATGCCTACGCCACTCGTGAAACTTTTGGTGATCGTTAAAACCACACCATTTGACAAAGAACCTTTTTTATTCCTCCAAAGAATGTTTTTTATGAACAACGACCGTACTGTCATAACATGTAAATATATCGTCCACAAATCTTTTATTCATCTTAGGTGTGACAAAACTCACAAGCGGAACGATTATAAGCCCTGCGACCATAGTTACCGCACCTGCATTTATAGGCGAAGCGATAATGCTGTTTTTGGTGAGAAGATTTACGACCGTAAATCCGACACCCCAGATAAAGCCAGCCCATACGCCTGCTTTGGTTATCTTTTTTGAATACAGGCCGTACATAAACGGCGCAAGGAAAGCACCCGCAAGCGCGCCCCAGGATACGCCCATAAGCTGCGCAATAAATGTCGGCGGATTAAGCGCAAGTATGATCGAAAGCAGAACAAACAAGGCAACAAGCACACGCATTGTTATGAGCTGTTCTTTTTCTTTCATATTCTTAAAGAAAGTTTCTTTCAAAAAGTCGAGCGTGATCGTGGAGCTTGATGTTATAACAAGCGATGAAAGCGTTGACATAGACGCCGAAAGCACCAACACCACAACTATACCTATAAGTATATCGGGCAATGTCTGAAGCATTGCAGGCACTATGGAATCAAACATAACGCTGCCATCGGCATTGTAAATATCGGCATTGCTGAAAAGTCTGCCAAAGCCGCCCAGGAAGTAGCAGCCGCCGGATACTATCACCGCAAAGAATGTCGATACTATCGTACCTGTTTTTACGGCTTTTTCGTCTTTAATGGTATAAAATTTATGCACCATCTGAGGCAGACCCCATGTGCCGAGGGATGTCAGCACCACAACACCGAAAAGATTAAGCGGATCGGGACCGAAAAAGCTCGCAAACAAGCCGTGACTGCCCTGAAGCGCCGCAGTTGTAACGGCAGGGTCTTCGGGAATGTTTGACAACTCTTTAAGCGCGTTCAAAAAACCGCCGTTGCCCGCAAGCACAGCCGCTATTACCGCGCATATACCTATAAGCATTATAGTACCCTGTATAAAATCGTTCAGAGCCGTTGCCATATATCCACCGACAATAACGTAAACAGCCGTAAGCAAAGCCATAATTATTATACACAGCTTATAATCTATGTTAAACGCCATTTCAAAAAGCCTTGAAAGACCGTTATATATCGAAGCGGTATAAGGTACAAGAAATATAAAGGCAATTATCGAACTTGCCAGCCTTAAAGCCTTTGAATCATATCTTTTGCCGAAATATTCGGGCATTGTGCGCGCATCAAGCTTCTGTGTCATTACCCTTGTTCTTCTGCCAAGCACTATCCATGCAAGCAGACTGCCTATAACGGCATTGCCAAGACCTATCCATGTTGATGCGATACCGTATTTCCAGCCAAACTGTCCGGCATAACCCACAAACACCACCGATGAAAAATATGATGTACCAAAGGCAAACGCCGTTATCCACGGGCCGACTGCCCTTCCGCCAAGTACGTAGTCGTTTACGTTGGTCGCTTTGCTGCGTGAATAGAACCCCACACCTATCATAACGGCAAAGAACACAACAAGCATTATTAATTTTGCTGCCATTTTTATTACTCCTTATTTATATATATTGTCGGAAAAAGTCTTTGACTTTATCCCGCTTATGTTGATTATATTGTAATAAAACGATTATGTCAAGCCGATTTTGACATTTTTTTCAATATTTGCAGATAAATTCAATTATATTTTCGTCAATTTTTCAAATAAATATCCTTTATTTTTATGCCCGATTATGATAAAATAAAGGAAAATGTATACAATCGATCCGGAGGGAAGAGCAAAATGCAAAAAAAGAAAGGCATACTGTTATTTATATTATTTTTTACACTTTTATTTGCCGTCAATGTACCTGCCGATCTTGGCAATTTCAACGATTACGACAGTGACAGCGGTTGGGACAGCAGTGACTGGAACAGCAACAGTTACGGCAATTATGATGACGATGACGACGATGATTATTATTACAGCAGCCGCAGTAGCCGCCGAAGCGGCGGTGGCGGAGGAACTATCGCAAACAACGGGGTTGTCGATCTTTTATTTGCCGCAGTTGTTGTGGTCGTTATAATTGTGACAACAATAAATGCAAAAAACAAACAGAGCGGAACTTCGACATCACAGACTTCAACAGTACCGAATGGCGAAATACCCGATAATTCCGCCCGTATCGTTCCCGAAATAATAAAAAGCGATCCCAACTTCAGCGATACAAAATTTATGGGTTGGGCTAAAGAAGTGTTTATTGCATTGCAGACCGCATGGTCAAAACGTGATTTTGATGCCGCAAGACCGTTTGAAAAAGAGGAACTTTACCGTCAGCATCAGCAACAGATACAAAGTTATATCGACAACGGCAGAATAAACGTTATAGACCGTATAAATATAAACAATGCACATTTCTTTGAATATAAGCGCGACAATCAATATGAATATATCACCGTATATATGCAGACGCGTATGACAGACTATATAAAGGACGAAAAAACCGGTCAAGTACTCAAAGGCGACCCCAACAAGGATTGCTACCCGCGTTATCTGCTCACATTTATGCGAAAGAACGGTGTTAAGACCGACCCTGCAACAAGCAATAAATCGACCACCAACTGTCCAAACTGTGGCGCTCCCTGTCAGATAACCAGCTCGGGCAAGTGTGAATATTGTGATTCCGTCATAACAACGGGTGAATTTGACTGGGTATTATCCGATATACAAGGCGTAAAGCGCAATTCAAACTATGGCAGCGGCGGTGTGTTTATAAACGAAACGCACAACGACTAAACCTATGGGAGTGATAAAATGTTTTGCAAATTTTGTGGTACCCGTATTTCCGATGATTCCATATTCTGCTCATACTGCGGAGAAAGGCTGACCGAAACATCGGACAGAGAACCAAAAGCTCTTACAATACAAAGCGAAACGGAGCCGGAAGAATACACGGCACAAAGCAAGACCGAGCCGGACTATACATTTCCGGAAAATATTTCCAATGACAGTGCATCTCAAACCGCATATACCTATGACAGCATGGATATATTTGACTGCTGGCAGCAGCTGAGCACCGCTCAAAAAGTAGGTTTGATGTTTATTTGCACCGTTGTGGCATCGTGGTCGGCAATGCTTGTGCTTACCGTATTTTTCAATATATTATAAAACTTCAAATCATTTACAGTATATAATCGCCTCCCGACAGAAAAATTAAATATATAAGGAGGCGGTCATATATGAAAAACTATTTCTGGGATCTGTTTGAACATACGGGTAATATCGAAGCATATTTAGCCTATAAAGATATAGAGGCTGTAAGGCACAATCGAGAAAACGGTGGTATAAATGAGCATTCAAAAAGTCAGGGGAATAATTATTGAATCCAAAGCCCGCGGTGAAAACGACAAATGGCTGACTGTTCTGTGTAAAGACATCGGCAAAATATCGGTCAAGGCAAGAGGCTGCCGCAAACCCAAAAGCAAGTTGTTCGGCTGCACTGCGCTTTTTTCCTACTGTGACTTTATAATAGACGACAGCAAACTTTTTTATCATCTTGTAAGCGGCGATATAATTCGTAATTTTTTTGTCGGCTGTGATAATATAGATATACTTTCGCTTGCAAATTATTTTCTTGAGAT
>CANRCU010000236.1 GCA_947629215.1 uncultured Clostridia bacterium | reverse complement strand
TTTTTATTAATTTTTATCCCAATTATAATTTTATGTTATCTTCTAATTTTTTCAACAAGTTTTCCACAGTTTTTTTGGACTTATCCACAAAAAGGAAAAAATTTTCCACAATCTTATTGACTTCTTTATTAAAAATCTGTTATTATGGGGAAGTAAAAAATAGTAAGCTTTTAGCTTGAAAAATTCTGAATTTCTGTTCGTAAAAATTTTTCTTTTCTTCAAAAGTGCTGTTGCTATACTTTGAGTTATAAGCGGTCAATGTTAGATTTGCAATTCTGTGCAGCCAATTTTCGTGTATTTTATCATAATCATCGCCTAATGCTTTTATCCATGACGGGGTGAGGTGTTGCGGCATAATATGTTCAACAGAATATATTCCGTCATCGAAATGACTGTATACATCTTTGTCTTCTGCCGTACCAAAGTTTTCCAAACGTTCAAGAATGTATATTTTATTTTTGCTGTTCATCTGATAAGTTTGCTTATTGCTGAAATTTACAATAAATTTGTCATCGTCGGGGAAACTTGCCTTTTCTTTTTTTGATAGTATGGCATATTTGAATTTTTCAACATAATTTGAATCTGTACCGTCATATCTTATTATTTCACGATGCAACATTAAAAATATTTTGTTTAACGCATTTGTGGGTAAATCGCAAATACTTCTTCTGAACAAATAATTTTCCGTAATTAAAAATATATCGGCGACTTGTGAGACAGTCAAGATCTCTTCGTCAAACAAACGCAGAACTTCAAGAAAGAAAGGTCTTGTAACAGTGGTTTCAAGGCGGTTTAACCTGTATATGCAAGAATCAAGGACCTTATTTCCGGTTTTTTTATTCAGTAAAATACTGTAACGTTTTGCATATGCCAACAAATCTTTTAACAACTGTTCTGCGTTAAGAGATTGTTGTTCAACGTATTCTTTAAAATTTATATATACTTTCTTTTGGATGGGGATCATAAGCTGCTTTACGCTGAGATAATCTCTGACAAATGCGCTTACATCATATTCTGTGTATTCTTCTATACGATTCCAATATTTTTCGTAATATTCTTCTTGTTCTTTGGCAGGCAATCCCATAAGTATGAAATTTCTTATTTTATCGCCTTCACTGAGATCAAGCCCTGTTGAGTTTAGGCTTTCAAATATAAGCTGGGGATCATCATCGCCGGTCAAAGTAATATTTATAATTTCCAGACTGCATATTGCATTAAAAAGCTCGTCAATTGTGATTTCCTGCTTTTGTATTCTGTCATAAAAATAATTGTAATTTACGGTAAGATTAGATCCCTTTATATGTTCGTCAGCAGAGTCAAAAAGTTTTCCAAAGGCTTTTCTGTCATTCTTTACGGGTTTTAATTTCATGCGTGTTTCCTGTGGCTGATATTTATCCACTAAGAAATCTTCATATATTTGTTTGCCAAGAGATTCGTCTTGTGGAATGATCACGTTATTTTTTATAAGATTGTACATAGCTAAAAACAATAAAGATACTGTTGTTAATCTTTGCTGACCGTCAATGACAAGAAATTTTGTATTTCTGCCTGACGGTTCATATACAGAAACCAAACTTCCAAAAAAATGACTTTTTCTGTTATTTTTTATTACCTTGACAAGATCGTCGTATAACTGTTTGCAGTTTTCCTTTTTCCGGTCGTAATTGCGCAGATAAACAGGGATCACAAAACATTTTTTAGAACCTTCCATATGTTCGATTAATCTGCATTCCTCACCTTTCATCTGAATTACCTCCAATGTCGAAAAGTATATTTTTATTAATTATATATCGGTTGTTGTTTTATGTCAAATCATACCAACAGCAATTATTGAAACATAAGTGACAGGTGGATATATTTGTTAAAAATAATAAAAGACATATCCCGCCTAAAATCTTCGTTATTACAAACGAGAAAATATTCGATAGGTTGTTTACAAAAAAATAAATATCTGTTAAAATATTATAAAGAAGTTACGAGAGGCGGGTAAATATGAAAACGACGGAAGAAAAAAAGATTTTACTAAAAGAATATATTGCTTCGCTCGGTTCGGTCGCTGTGGCTTTTTCGGGTGGTGTTGATTCGACTTTTTTATTGAAGATCGCAAAAGATGTACTCGGCAGCGGCTGTGCGGCAATAACCGTGCGTTCCTCTTTATTTCCGGAACGGGAGTTGAACGAAGCTAAGGCTTTTTGCGAAAAAGAGGGAATAAAACACATTATTGCGGATATTGACGAACTCAAGACGGAAGGTTTTGCGCAGAATCCGCCGTTATTTATGCAAGACCCGGATTTTTGTCGAAATGAAAAAAAAGGCTGCCGAACTGGGTATAGAAAATATTGCGGAAGGCTCGAATACCGATGATAACGGGGACTATCGTCCGGGGCTTATCGCAGTGGAAGAACAGGGCATAAAAAGTCCGCTCAGATATGCGGAGTTAAGCAAAGCCGAAATACGCGAGCTGTCAAAGCAAATGGGGCTGCCCACATGGCAGAAACCGTCTTTTGCCTGTCTTGCGTCAAGGTTTGTATACGGTGAGAGCATTACAAAAGAAAAACTCAAAGCCGTTGACAGCGCCGAACAGCTTTTGTTCAAGCTTGGTTTTACGCAGGTGAGAGTGCGTGTACACGGAAAACTTGCAAGGATAGAGATACCGAACGGAGAGTTTGAAAAAATGCTCGGCTGCCGTGAACGGGTGTACGAGCATCTCAGAAGTCTTGGTTTTGTCTATGTTTCGCTTGACCTTGGCGGTTACAGAACGGGCAGTATGAATGAAGTATTGGAGAAAAAGTGAGGCTTTTTATATGGATAAAAATGAAATGCTCAAATTGTTGAATGACGTTGCGGACAGCAGCTTGACGCCCGAACAGGCGCTTATGCGCATAAAAACGGAACCGTTTGACGAGCTTGGGTTTGCCATGCCCGACCACCACAGGGGCGTAAGACAGGGCGTTGGCGAGGTTATTTACGGCGCAGGCAAAACTCCGCAGCAAATAGCCGATATTGCAAATGACCTGCTTGAAAACGGGCAAAGCCGTGTGCTTGTAACGCGAATGAGCCGTGAGGCTTACGAATATGCAAAAGACAGGATAACGGGAGGTCTTGAGTATCATGAGGCGGCAAAATTGGGTATTGTTGGCGGTATGCCCGAGGAAAGGACCGAAAGTGTGATACTTGTTATTACCGCAGGCACAAGCGATATACCCGTTGCCGAAGAAGCGGCGCTGACAGCCGAATTTCTTGGGAACAGGGTAAAGCGCGTCTATGATGCGGGCGTTGCGGGTATACTGTCGGCAAAAGTCATAATAGCCATAGCCGGTATGGAGGGCGCATTGGCAAGCGTTGTGGGCGGTCTTGCCGATCATCCCGTTATCGCCGTGCCTACAAGTGTAGGTTATGGGGCATCGTTCGGCGGCGTGTCGGCGCTGTTGTCAATGCTCAATTCCTGCGCAAGCGGTGTCAGCGTTGTCAATATAGACAACGGGTTCGGCGCGGCATATATGGCAAACATGATAAACAAATTGTAAACAGGGGGGATAAATAATTGAAAACTTTATATATAGAATGCAAAATGGGCGCTGCCGGCGATATGCTGATGTCTGCGCTTTTGGAACTGTGCGGAGATGTTGAGGGTTTTGTAAAACGTTTCAAGGCGCTCGGTATACCGAATATAGATATTGAAGTTGAAAAAAGGCAGGAGTGCGGCATTGTCGGTACTCATGTAAAGGTAATGACATACGGCAAAGAAGAACACGAGCACGGGCATCATCACAGTCACACTGGGCTGCATGATATTGAAAAGCTGATAGGTTCGCTGCCGCTAAAAAAAGAAGTATGCGAAAATGCACTGAATGTTTACGGGATAATTGCGCAGGCGGAAAGCAAGGTA
>CANRCU010000235.1 GCA_947629215.1 uncultured Clostridia bacterium | reverse complement strand
ATGCATACCTATATGACCCATAGCAATACCGTCGCAAACACCGATAGCAGGCACTTCTATTGGTGTGCCTCCCGCTGCAAGTATGCCTCTTTTTACTGCCTTTGCGATGTTATCCAAATGAATATGACCCGGTATTATCTCGTTCTGAGCATTGACGACTGCTATCAACGGTCTTGAAAGCTCTTCGTCCGTATAGCCCATCGCTTTGAACAGCGAACGATGCGGAGTTTTTTCGGGTCCTTTTTTTACTCTGTCACTGATCATTTTTATTCCTCCCGTTTTTATATTGTTGACAGTCCAAATATGCATAAGAAGATATTTTACTGTCTTGTATTGTTTATCGACCGAATATATCTTTTCGTTTATCCGTTAATTTTGTATTTCCACATTAATAAAAGATGCATCTTCACCGTTCGGGAAATAATAGGTATTGACCATATTATCCGATGTTACCCTTAAAAGTCCGTTTATAAAATCAAAATCGTATATTTTGTGACCCGTTTTTACTATACCGACTTCTTTTCCGAAAGCATCGAACATTACAAGTTCGTAATCGCCCCTCTTACCGCAGAAGATACCCCCGCCGTCGGATATTATAGATCTTTCGCAAATATCCTTTGCCATTACATTTCCCTTTGTATCTATAACATCGTATTTTTTTCTTTGGGGATCGTATCCGAACCAAAAGCCGTCATAAGTATGACTTGACACAACAAACTCATAGCCCTTATCTTTACAGTTGAATTTCGGCTTTCCGTTTATATCCAAAATATGATCGTCCGCTGTGATCTCTCCGTTATCCAAAAACTCAACATATTCGTAATTTTTTATATATTCTTCACTGCCTACGCGGAGTATTTCGGAATGCAATGTTTTTCTGTTTTCAAGTATTACGTTTGTGCCGAAAATGCTGTATACCCAATAAGAGTTCAAGTCGATCTTGTATGTTTTTAAAATATTGCCTTTGTTATCTATAATATCCGCATTGCCTGCGCTGTCGATACCGACCGTCATATTATTAAGAGCTTTGCCGTGATACTTGTACTTCTTCGGTGTTATAGGCTTAAGTTCGTTATCCAAAAAAGCATAAACGACATCATCGCCGCTTTCATAAGTAACTGCATACATTCCGCAGCCGATATATTGTATATCCGTTGAACCGTCGACAGATATTACTTTTCTTGAATCAAGGTCAAACAATTCGTAACCAAAATCGTCTGCAACAGCAATATCATCGTTTATATCTGCAAAACTTGTAAGTCCGGAACCCGAAGTAACATTGTTGCCGTCTTTATCTATGATAATTTCTCTCGCCGAACCTGCGCCTACCGTAAGCATAACGGGCATATATTTTTCACCTATGGGATAGACATGACCAAGGTCTTCGGCTGTAAAATGCTCGGAACGGAAGTTGATATACTCAGGCTTAATGTCGGTTATATCTTTAATGTCATGACCTGCCACATCCATATAACAACGTCCGTTACAGCCGGCTGACAAGACCTTTTCGGCATCGCCGACAACATAATATTCGGGAACGGTCTTCAGGGTGTCCTTTAGTTCATACAGCCTTAAAAAAGTGCATATTGCTTGTTCTCTTGTATATGTGCCCAAGGGATCAAAATTGCCGTGTGTATCTCCGTACATTACCCCTAAGTGATACATGGCATATATATCGTTTCTTGCCCACAGTGATATTTTATCGCCGTCTTTGAACACATGCGGATATGTGAGTTCATATTCCATATGCTTGTTTTGGCTTTCAAGAAATACCCTGTAAGTATTACACAGCATTTTTGCCGCTTCCTGCCTTGTTATATCTCTTGTTGGCTCAAATTTTCCGTTCCCCGTTCCCGAAACGATACCGTGAGAAGCACAGAAACGAATATCCGCGTCTACATCGTTATCATTTGTAAGGTCGTCAAAATTTACCGAAACATTGCCGCCGTCCTCGGTTATGCCCCACGCACGCAGGGTATTTGCGCACAATTTGCAAAACTCCTGCCTTATTGTGGTATAGCCATATCCGTCCATTAGAAAATCGGGAACAAGGCCTTCTTCTCTTGCTTTATTTACATCGTCCAACGCCCAATCCGACGGAGGATCATAGGCATACACATTATTTGCAAATATAAACAACATCAACAATAAGACAAAGCATCTTTTCATAATGTTTTCCTCTCTTATGTCAGACTTTCGGGAACAAGCCCGAAAGCCTGTATTTTTTTAAAGATTTTCAATAATAAGGTCGCTCATTTCCTTGCAGCCTACCTGTTTCATATCGTCAGACATTATATCGCCTGTTCTGTAACCTGCATTAAGCACTTTTGCAACGGCATCTTCTATGACCTTTGATTCGTCCTGTAAACCAAAGCTGTATTTAAGCATCATTGCGCCCGACAATATCGTTGCGATCGGGTTTGCGATATTCTTGCCTGCAATATCGGGTGCAGAACCGTGAACAGGCTCATACATACCAAGACTGCCCTCACCAAGGCTTGCCGAAGGAAGCATACCTATCGAACCCGTTAACTGGCTTGCTTCGTCCGAAAGTATATCGCCGAAAATATTGCCCGTAACAATAACATCAAATGTCGAAGGACGCATAATAAGCTGCATTGACGCATTATCCACATACAGGTGGTCAAGCTCTACATCGGGGTAGTCCTTTGCAACTTCAAGCACAGTGCTTCTCCAAAGCCTTGACGACTCAAGCACATTCTGTTTATCTACATTTGTAAGGTGTTTCTTTCTCTTTCTTGCAATATCAAAAGCAACTCTTGTTATTCTTTCAACTTCCTTTACGGAATATTGCTCAACATCATATGCGGCCTCGCCCATATCGGTCTGTTTTCTGCCCTTTTCGCCGAAATACATACCGCCCGTAAGCTCGCGTACGACCATAATGTCAACTCCGTTCTCCACAAATTCGGGCTTTAAAGGACAAGCATCTTTCAACGCCTCATGAAGTGTTGCCGGGCGAAGATTTGCAAATAATCCAAGCGCACCTCTCAAACCAAGAAGCGCTCTCTCGGGTCTTTTATCGCCCGGAAGAGTATCCCATTTCCAGCCGCCTACCGCGCCAAGAAGAACAGAATCGCTTGCCTTGCATACATCTATGGTGTGTTGAGGCAAAGGCTCGCCGAATTTGTCAATAGCGCAGCCGCCGCCAAGCACATATTCATACTTGAAACTGTGACCAAACTTTTTGCCGACAGTATCCAATACTCTTATATTCTGCTCCATTACCTCGGGACCTATACCGTCGCCTGCTACGACCGCAATATTGAAATTGCTCATTTTTATTACCTCTTTTCGATCATATATTTTATTGTTGACAATTCTTATACCGCTTTGTTCGGTTCCGTTGGCTTTATTTGCAATTATATTCGGTTGCATACTCATGACCAACGGTTTTCGACATAACAAAACTTATTTTCCGGCTAAACCGAGTTTTACTTTTGTCTGCTCTATAAGTCCGCCGACTTTCATCATTTCCTGCATAAATTCCGGGAACGGTTCTGCCTGATAAGTCTTGTTTTTTGTGATATTTGTAATAAGACCTGAATCAAAATCTACCTCTACCCTATCGCCCATTTCTATATCGTTTGCTGCCGCTTCGCATTCAAGAATGGGCAGACCGATATTTATGGCATTGCGATAAAAAATTCTTGCAAAACTCTTTGCTATAACGCATGAGATACCGCTTGCTTTTATAGCGATAGGCGCATGTTCTCTTGAAGAACCGCAGCCGAAGTTCTTTTCGGCAACGATAATATCGCCGTCTTTTACATTTGCCGCAAAAGGCACCGTCGAATGTATAGCGTCCTCCATACAATGTGCAGCAAGTTCTTTCGGGTCCGAAGAATTAAGGTATCTTGCGGGAATAATTACATCCGTATCTATATTG
>CANRCU010000234.1 GCA_947629215.1 uncultured Clostridia bacterium | reverse complement strand
TTGTCTATAAGAGCTTGTCTTAATTTGTTTCTTGTTTCGGTATCGAGCGACTTTGTTTTGATGGTAACGGCTGTACCGTCGGTACCGACTTTCTGTACCTGCGGACTTGCATTACCCGTGTTGTCCTCAACTATTTTGGCTATTTCGTTATTGTCAAACTCCTTGCCTATGGTGACATCTATTGCGGTACCACCCGTGAACTGTACATCAAAGTTCAATGCGCCCTTGCCGTTTGCGGCGTTGAATATCATAGAACCGATACCTACGGCAATACATATCAAAGCTATCGCAAAATAAATGCCTCTGCTTTTAACAATAGGTATGCCTGCGCTCTTCTTGGCATTTTCACCGGACTGAGCGCCTGGTTTTGCGCCGTAGAACGACGGCTTGTTAAGACCTATGTTGAGCAGTGTTGTCAAAATAAAACGTGTAATGAATATTGCGGTGAACATCGAAACCACAATACCTATAGAAAGCGTCTGAGCAAAGCCCTTTATGGGGCCCGTACCGAGCCACCATAACACCGCACAGGCGATAAGCGTTGTAATGTTACCGTCCAATATAGCGGGCAGAGCGCGTGAGAAACCGTTTTTGATACAGGTCTTTATGGTTTTGCCCGTGTTTGCTTCCTCTTTTATACGTTCAAATATAATAACGTTTGCGTCTACCGCCATACCGATAGAAAGCACGATACCTGCCATACCGGGCAGAGTAAGCGTTATGCCGCAAAGACTTAATATTATGATAACTACCGCCGTATAGATAACAAGCGCTATATCTGCGGCAAAACCGGGTATACGGTAGAATAAGAGCATGAACATAAGCACCGCAAAAATACCGATAGCGCCTGCAAAAAGGCTTGTCATAAGCGAATCTGCACCAAGCCTTGCGCCGACCTCGCTGTAATCTATGGGGTTAAGGTTAAACGAAAGATGACCCGAACGTATCTTGTTGGCAAGCGCCGTAACCTCCTCAAGCGTGAAATTACCCGAAATTTGAGCCTGTCCGCTTGTGATAGCCTGACTTACCGTCGGCGAACTTACGACCATATCGTCCATCATTATAACAATGGGCTTGCCGACATTGGCTGCCGTAGCGTCGGCAAATGCCTTTGTACCGACATCGTCAAATTCAAGCGATACGATATAATTGTTTACGTCCGTGCTTGCCGGTCTTGCATCTTTAACGTTTGTACCGTCTACAAGTACATTACCGTCTACATCACAGAAAGTAAGGTGAGCGGTCGAACCGATGTCGTCGACTGCCGTCTGCGCATCGTCAACGCCCGGTATCTCGACCCTGATACGGTTGCCGAGGTCACCCTCTATCGCTGCTTCCGCCTCGGACCAGCCGTTGAAGTCAAGACGCTGCTGTATGACCGAAAGTGCGGAATTCATTTCATCCTGCGTCGGGTTGTCCTTCTCGGCTTCGTATACGATATATACGCCGCCCTTAAGGTCAAGACCCTGTTTGATATTTGCGGCTCTGCCGTAATTGACGTTTTTGACGGGAACGCCAAAATAGCATATGGCAGACAGACCTGCCGCAACGATCAAAGTCAAAAGCAGGATAAAAACATTCTTTGTTTTCATTAAGAAGTCCTCCCTTTTGAATTTATATTTAGTTTTTCTAACATACCAACTTCCATTATATAATTTTTTAGTCAAGCCGTCAATGAAAATATTTAAAAATTATTACATTTGTTCACAAATTTTCCGCGGCTTTGAGGTAAATGGCACATTCGATCCTTTTTCTCTGCATTTCGCAGCCTATCTCATAGGGCGTTATAAGGTCGCCGTGGGCATTGAACGAGTTTGCCGCGCAGCCGCCGCTGCAATAGAACCGCGCCCAACATTCACGGCAGGCAGGCTTGTTGTATACATTGCAGTTTTCAAAACGGCTTCTTATATCGGTATTGACAACGCCCGTATCCACTGTACCCATTTTAAATTCGGGCATACCTACAAATTGGTGACAGGGATAGAGATCGCCGTTCGGAGCCACGGCAAGATATTCCGTACCCGAACCGCAGCCTACAAGCCGCTTTATTACGCAAGGTCCGCCCGTGAGGTCTATCATAAAATGGAAGAAATTGAAAAAGTTTCCGTTTTTGCGGCTTTCTTCTATTTTATAAGTCAGTTTTTCGTATTCGGCAAAAATTTCGGGAAGGTCTTCTTCTCTTATGGAATATTCCTCGGAAGGCGCGGCAACAACGGGTTCGACGGATATTTGGTCAAAACCGAGCTCCGCAAGGTGCATCACATCTTCCGAAAAATCAAGATTGTGCCTTGTGAAAGTGCCGCGCACATAATAGTCCTTTTGCCCTCTGTTTTTGGCAAATTTTTGGAATTTAGGCACTATTTTTTCATAGCTGCCCTGACCGCCCGCAAGCGGACGCATACGGTCGTTTACCTGCTGCCTGCCGTCTAAGCTGAGAACGGTGTTGTGCATATTTTCGTTGATATACTCCGCCTTTTCGTCATCAAGCAATATACCGTTTGTTGTTATCGTAAAACGGAAATTTTTGTTATGCTCCGCTTCAAGAGAACGCGCATACTCGACAATTTCTTTTACAACGCCGAAATTCATGAGCGGTTCGCCGCCGAAAAAGTCTATTTCAAGGTTTTTGCGCTTGCCCGATGACTTTATAAGCATATCTATGGCTTTTTTGCCGACTTCGGCGCTCATAAGCTCGCGTTTGCCGTGGTACTCGCCTTCCTCGGCAAAACAATATTTGCACTTCAGATTACAGTCATGAGCGATATGCAGGCAAAGCGCTTTTACAACGGGTTCGCGCTTTTGCACAAACGGCACGACAGCCGAATATGTGTCGGGCGCAAAAAGCCGCTTTTCGGCAACAAGTTGATCAAGCTCGGCAACAGCCTCTTTTATGTCGGCTTCGGCATATTTGTCGGAAAGTTTGGTTACAATTTCCTCCGCGGGGCATTGACGGTAAAGATCGAGTATATCATAAGTCATCTTGTCCACGGTGTGTACGGAACCGCTGTTTACGTCAAGCACGATGTAAATACCGTTCATACAGTATTTGTGTATCATATATTTTCTTCCTTTCTTATATTCTCAAACATAAAAAGAAGCTGTCACAAACAGACAAAACGCTGTTTGCAACAGTCTTCTCAACTTCTTATATAATGCGAATATTATTTGTTTTCGCAAGACTGGTTTGCGACTGTGCAAGATGTTTTGCAAGCCGACTGGCAAGATGTCTGACATTCGCCGCAGCCGCCCTTTGCAGCAGTGTTCTGAAGAAGCTGTGTGTTTAAAGTCTTGATATGTGTCATTTTAGCGTCCTCCTTGTTTTTATACATATTAGTTTTATTGTAACATATCTTTATTGCGAATACAATAGTTTTTTGTAAAAATTATGTCGGTTTCAGGTGCCGAAGTAGGAAAAATGCATATAGTCTTTGGGCGTTATCCAGCTGCCGCCCCAACTGAAGTTGTGTTTTCTGAAAATATTGACAACTTCGGGCGTTACCGAATAAATATCTTCATAAGGCCGCCAATATTCGCCCACGGTAGAGCCGTCGCCGTATATACAATAGTTCTGGTCGGGGTTGATGTCTATTGCGGTGCCGAGCGCGTGTTCGGATATTCTGCCGCCTGCCGTATTGCGCCAGTTGTAGCAGCCTGCGGACTCTATCGGGAATTTTATGTCGTAAAGCTCCTCGAAAATAGCGACATAATCGTCGGCAAGCGCGCGGTTGACCGTTATGCTCATTGTTGAGGAATACAGTTCGCCCTGTTTGACCGTGCGTCGGACGGTCTTTGTAACATATTCTATGGTTGTTATCTCGGTGTATTCTTCAACGGTGATATATTCCGTTTCGGGTTCTGTCGGCGGCTCTGTCACGTCCTCGGCAGCCGTTTCGCTTGCTGTTTCGGGAACAGCTTCGCTGCTTTCTTCGACGGGTGTTTCTTC
>CANRCU010000233.1 GCA_947629215.1 uncultured Clostridia bacterium | reverse complement strand
CTGACAACAAAGTTTGCTTTTTCAAGTATGCCCGTCACATTTTCAAGCATAACAGGGCGGATTTTTGAAGCCGTCCGCTTTTCGCAAACCGCCGAACACATTATCTCGTAAACTATTGTTTTTGCCTCTTCGGCAGGGAGATTTATAAACCCCGACAAATCGCTTATTAAAGCCTCCTGAAGATAATTTTCCATATCCCGTGAACAGTTATTAAACAGCCCGCCTGTCTGCAAAAATTCAACGCAACTTGCTTTTGAATAGTCTTTTTGATAAACCCTGCAAAACTCCTCGTATGAGAACAGATTTACGTTAATGCGGTTTGTCCTGTGGACAAGCACGCCGTCCTCAAGATAATCAAGAGCCAGCGTCTGCGCTCCCGTAATCGCCACCCGTTTCCCGTTTTCTGCCAAAGTCCGGAGATAGTAGCTTAAATCGTGGTTATCTTTTATCCAAGAATATTCGTCTATAATTATGTTTTTCTCCTTGACGGTTTTGAGGAATTTTATATAATCCCGCCCAGTCAAATCCTCGTCCTGCTGTGCGAGAATATAGAGTGTATCATCGGGATTTTCGACAGCCTGAAGCAGCCCGAAAGTTTTCCCCGCGTCCTTTAGTCCGCAGATTACAAATACAAACGGCGATTTACCGCCAAAGCAAAATTTACGGATATCATCGACAAAATCTCGCTCGTAAACCGCGCTCAAACCCGTTTGTTCCATTGCTTGTTTTTTTAAATCCGAAATGAGGTTCAAAAGCCCGCTTCCCGAATATGTTTTCATTATTTCACCCCGATTACATTGCCTTATATTCGCATTATACCACAACAATATTCTGCTTGTCAAGCGTGGTTTGTCTGCCTGCATTGTGTTATTTGGGTATGCTTGTGTGAAAGTGAAAAAAATTATGTCAGATAATTGATAATATTGTCTATTGACATATGTCATAAAAAGTGGTATAATTTTGACATAAGGAACGGGGTGATTTAATGGCAAAAATCGGCTATGCAAGGGTCAGCAGTATCGAGCAGAACGAGGCTAGACAGCTTGCGGCTTTCGAGCAAATTTCGTGTGACAAGGTGTTTTTGGACAAACTGTCGGGAAAGGATATGGCAAGACCCGGTCTTGCGGCAATGCTGGACTATGTAAGAGAGGGCGACACGGTGTTTGTTACGGAATATGCCAGACTTGCAAGGAGCGTGAGGGACTTGCTGACTATCATTGACAAACTGCAAGCAAAGGGCGTGGCTGTTGTTTCTCAAAAAGAGAACTTTGACACTAACACACCGCAGGGCAAGTTAATGCTTACAATTTTCGGCGCTTTGGCAGAATTTGAACGAGAGGTCATTAAAGAGCGGCAGCGCGAGGGTATTGAGATTGCCAAAACCAAAGGCAAGTATTCGGGTCGAAAGCCTGTTTCGTATGATGAAAAACTTCTCCGAAAAGAATGCAGGCTCTGGAGAGCAGGCAGTCAGACCGCCGCGGACACTATGAAAAAGACCGGCTTGAAACCAAATACTTTTTACCGAACGGTCAAAAAGTTGGGAATATAATGAGGTGTTTTTATGGTATACAAACTTAAAGAAAACGATTTGGTGGTTATAAAACCCGAAAAACCGTTCCCCGAAGAGTGGAAAGTAAACGGCGTTATTCCGCGAAGATTTTACGACCCGTGGGTTTTTGCGAGGATTAGAAAAGTTGACGTTGAAAAAGACCTTGTTTTTGTTGATGAATACTCAAAATGCGGGAGTATGCTCCTGTGCGGGAGATTTAACAGCAAGGCAGGGCTGGTGGATTATGACGAGGTTTTTCTGTACGGTTTGCCGCTGAAAAAAGTCGAGCAGATGCGAATGTATGTGCCGATGGATTTCACGGAAATCAAATATTTTCAGCAGGGTCTTAAAGAGGCAACTGAAAATATGACGTTTGAAAAACAACTTTTCACCGCCGCACCCGAACTGAAACTTCAACGCGAACTTGCAACAAAGGAAACTATCCGCGTAGTGAACGAACGCATTGAGCTTGCGAGAAGTCCGTTCGGAGGGGATTTCAGGTGAATATGCGGTTTACAAAACCCCGTTCCTTAAATGGAGCGGGGTCAGTGTTTTATCAGAAAAGGTCGAACGGGATAGTGAGCGGTGCAAAATAGATTATCAGCACAAACAAGGCTGCGATAATAGACATTAAAGTAAATGTAATATTTTTGTCCATTAGAATATGTGTGAAGTTGTTATAGGCTTGTGAAAATCTGAAACTCTTGTATACGGATTTGGTATCATTTATAATGTCGTTGTGTTCTTCCAAGAATTTTTGGTGCTCGCTTTTTATCTCATTACAAATCCCCCGATATTTTGCCATTTCTTGCTCAGTGTTGCAATCAACGATTTTGTTATTTATTTTAAACCATTTTTTCTCTAGCTTTTTATCTTTTCTTTTAGCGTAAATCGACACGAAAAATGTTTTAATAAAATGGAACGGAATGTCCAAGACAGCCAAAATAAACGCTAGTATGTATGACAATGCAAGACAGAGCAAAAGCCAGCTGACTATTCCAACACACGATTAAATTTCCGATATGGATTATAAATGCTTATTTCGTTTAAGTATACCAAGATAGACTTGAATATACAGGCAGCCGCAACAGGAACAGGTCTTTACAAGGTTAAGTTTACCTTGATATACTTACAGGCAAGGTTTAACGGCGGCTTTAAGCGTTTATAGGGATTTATCTGAAATTTTGTATTGCAGATTTAATAAAAATCTGATATACTATAAGAGGAAGATTAAGTCTGCTTTATGTTTTGTGAAAGGTAATGATGATATGGCACAGTTTAAAACCGAAGACGAAGTTAGAGACGAGGATAAAATCCTCCTCGGCTTTGATAAGAAAGAACAGGGTGTTTTGCAAGGCACGGGACAGATTACGACTTTATTTTCCAAAAGTTTTCTTTGTTACTGCACACGGTCAACCTGATTGGCAATATATGGAAGATTTTATGAAATCTATTATGGACAAATCAGAGCAGATTATAAATTATTTGGTGATTTGAACGTGAAGTACGTATACCATCTTATGGAAAATAATTTCACGGGACGGGTATAATGTTGGAGTTATAATTTTGTCCCGTTTTCACCCCGTTTTAGACGAAATCAGGGTTATTTCATATTTTTCTTAAAAGTGAATAAGTCCGAAATATCGTTTTGTAGAAAGGGTTTGCAAAGGTTTTCAAATGTTTGCCAATCAAGAAAATATCGTATATTTAAGCCCCCTTATCTCCACCAGCAGGGCAATGCCAGCGTTTTGCGCGAAGCGCATAATGCGTGCACCATTTCCCAACAATATGTAGACCTTATCGAACGTTAATCTCTGTACGGCAATTATGTGGACAATAGTTTAAAGAGAGTTTATGCGTTGACCATTTCCCGGCGGAGGTTGCTCTGCCGGGAATGTTGTTTTCTGTACGGCGGGTTGGCAGTTTACAGTGTACAGGGTACAGTGAACGCGTTATCCGCTACACGGATAACGCTGTAAAATGTGCCGCTTCGCGGTTTTTTGATTGTCACAAAGAGGGCGGGCTGCCGATAAATTCCAATACAATCTAAAATATCCGCGAAGCGGATACCTTTGCTGTACACTGTACACTGTCAACTGTAAACTGCCGACAGGCGGAAGGGTGCAATGAGTTAGTAATTACACGCAACTAACAGGTTTGGTGATAAATTTTGGAACGCATTAAAAACGTACTTATCAATTTAATCGATTGGATATATATGAATTGCGGCAGCTTTGACATTTTTATTTACCTGCTGCCGATATTTGTATTGTTTAGCGCAATTTATTGTCTTGCACGCGCCGTGTGGCACAAACGCAAATTCGGTGATAATTTTGCAATCGTGCGAAAAAAATCCCGACTTAACGAATTTATCAGATTTCTTTTAGTTTGTTGGGGCTTATTT
>CANRCU010000232.1 GCA_947629215.1 uncultured Clostridia bacterium | reverse complement strand
ACAAGTGGTCGCTTGCGTATATGAAAATACCGCCTGCCGTTAGAATAAATACGGCTAAAATAAATATAAGTTTTCTCATATTTACACCACCCCATCTATATACTTTATCACTTTTGCGGGAACTCCGCCGACCACAGCGCCCGGCGGAACATCTTTTGACACAACTGCGCCTGCGGCAACGACCGCATTATCACCTATATCAATGCCGGGCAATACGGTTGCGTGAGAGCCTATCCAGACGTTTTTGCCTATGTGTATGGGCTGAGGACAGCAGTTTGCGCGGTCACGCGGTTCAAGACAATGGTTGACGGTCGCAAGCACCGTACACGAACCTATACGAGAGCCGCTGCCGATGTAAATGCCGCCCCAGTCCTGAAAATGGCAGCCGAAGTTGATAAACACGTCATCGCCAAGAAAAATATTTTTTCCGCATTCGGTGTAAAACGGAGGGAAAAGCATAAATTTTTCGTCAACATCACGCCCCGTCAGCTCTGAAAAAAGCCTGCGTATTTCCTCACAGCTGCGGAAACCACCGTTTAACTCTGCTAAGAGCCGCATAGCCGACAAGGAGATGTCATACATAAGTTTATGTTCCTCCGAACCGCCTATAATTTGTCTGCCGTTGCGCATACCGTTCAGTAGCTCGTATTCGTTCATGGTTATTACCTGCCTGTTTTATATATTTTTTCTGATGAAGTTTTCAATATCGTCAAAGGGTATAAAATTTTTGCCTCCGCCGTCATACAGGTCGGTATGGGTAGCGCCAGGTATTATCAAAAGCTCTTTGTTGGCGGTATATTTGCTGCCGTTTGTCATATTTTCATATGCGTCTTTTCCGAAATACAGAGAGTGCGCCTTTTCGCCGTGCATTATAAGAACAGCGCTGCGAATTTCGCTGCTGTATTGAAGTATGGGCTGGTTCATAAAAGATTGGCAGCCTATGACGTTCCAGCCGTCGTTTGAATTTAACGACCTTTTATGGTAGCCCCTTTCGGTCTTGTAATATGCATGATAGTCTTTCACAAAGTAGGGCGCATCATCGGGCAGAGGGTCTACTACACCGCCTCCGCGTGCGTAGGTATTTTCGGCAAAATCTTTTGTACGCTGTTTGTTGAGGGCAACTTTTTTTGCGTAACGCTGTTCTTCGCTGTCCTCGGCGTCGAAATAACCGTTTGCGTTGACCCTTGACATATCGTACATTGTGGAAACGACGGTTGCTTTTATTCTTGTGTCAAGCGCTGCCGCATTCAGCGCAAGACCGCCGAAACCGCATATACCTATAACGGAGATCTTGTCGGCGTCGACTTCGTTTTGTACCGAAAGAAAATCGACGGCAGCCATAATATCTTCCGTGTTGATGTCGGGCGACGCCATATAACGCGGTTCTCCGCCGCTCTCGCCCGTGTATGAGGGATCAAAGGCTATTGTTATAAAGCCGCGTTCGGACATTGTTTGCGCATAAAGCCCCGATGCCTGCTCTTTAACAGCCCCGAAAGGCCCCGAAACAGCTATTGCGGGGAGTTTGCCCTCCGCATTTTTGGGTGTGTACATATCAGCTGCAAGCGTTATGCCGTAGCGGTTTTTGAATGTGACTTTTTTGTGTATGACATTTTCGCTTTTGGGAAAAGTTTTATCCCATTCCGCAGTTAAAGTTGTGTTATTCATAATTATGACCTCCTGTTTTGTTATAGTATTATTATAGAACACGGTTTTTAAAATATCAAATACATATAATATATAGCTTTTGATACTTGAAAGGTATGATAATTTTTGCTATAATGAAAAAAAGGGGGCAGAAAATTGGATATAAGGGTCTTACGCTATTTTCTTGAAGTGGCAAGGGAAGAAAATATCACAAAGGCAGCCGAAAAGCTGCATATGAGCCAGCCGCCGCTTTCGAGGCAGCTTAAAGAGCTTGAAACCGAGCTTGGCAAACAGCTGCTTGTGCGCGGAAGTAAAAGAGTAACGCTTACCGAGGACGGAAAACTGCTGCGCAAACGCGCGGAAGAAATAGTCGAGCTTATGGAGAAAACACGTTCCGAGCTTGAAAGTTCCGACAAGGACATCGGGGGAGATATTTATATCGGCAGCGGCGAAACGAGCGCCATTTCGCTTTTGGCAAAAACTGCGGGGGAGATAAAAAAGAAATATCCCAATATACGCTACCATATTTACAGCGGCGATGCGGAACATATAGAAGAACGGCTTGACAAGGGGCTTATAGATATAGGATTGCTGATAGGCGAGGCAAATATCGAAAAATATGAGAGTATAGAGCTGCCTATAACCGATGTATGGGGCATTTTGATGAGAAAAGACTGCCCGTTATCCGAAAAAAAGTCTGTCCGCCCCGAAGACATACGCAATATGGAAATTATGACATCGTATCAGTCGGTAAACGACAAAACATTGACCTCATGGTTCGGTACGGATATTTCAAAGCTGAATATCGTGCTGAAATATAATCTTTTGTACAATGCCTCACTGTTTGTAAAAAATGATTTCGGCTGCGCATTTGCGCTTGAAGGGCTTGCCGATGTGTCGGAAAACAGCGGCCTTTGCTTCAGACCGTTTGAACCGCCCGTTTATGCCAAACTGTATATAGTTTGGAAAAAAAATCAGGTGTTTTCAAGGGAGGCAGAAGTGTTTATGCGCGAATTGAAGAAAAATATCTTAACCGATAAGTAAGCACCCCGACTTTTTTAGGCGGTGGGAGATACAAGCTTATACCGAATATAAAGACTTTGCCGGAAGTTGTCGGCTATGAGTACGAATATCATTGACAGAAAAATTTTACTGCTTTATTGGCAAAATCTTTACTTGCATTATGTCGCAACTTGTCATATAATTATTAATATGGGATAAAAGCTGTATGCGGCGGTCATATTATACGGCTGTCGCAGGCAGATATAAATTTTGCAGTATATTATCATCAGAGGTGTTTTTATGAAAATATATAAAACCGGTATAGATATAGGCTCTACCACAATAAAACTTGTTGTGACGGACGAGGGCGGCAATATCGTTTTTAAGGATTATCAAAGACATCTGTCAAATATTCAGGAAACTTTGCTTTCGCTCATGAGGTCGGCTGAGAAACAGCTTGGCGATATAAGTTTCGGCGCTATGATCACGGGTTCGGGCGGCCTTTCCATTTCGGATTGGATAGGCATACCGTTTATACAAGAGGTCGTTGCGGTCTCGGACGCTATCGACCATATAATACCTCAGACCGATGTTGCCATAGAGATAGGCGGCGAGGATGCTAAAATAATATATATCGCAGGCGGCCTTGAACAGCGTATGAACGGTATTTGCGCAGGCGGCACGGGCAGTTTTATAGACCAGATGGCGTCGCTTTTGCAGACCGACGCTATGGGGCTTAACGAGCTTGCCAAACAACACAAGGTCATTTACCCGATAGCCGCGCGCTGCGGCGTTTTTGCAAAAAGCGATATACAGCCGCTTATAAACGAGGGCGCGTCGAAAGCCGACCTTGCGGTATCTATTTTTCATGCTGTTGTCAATCAGACTATAAGCGGTCTTGCCTGCGGTAAACCCATAAAAGGGCGGGTTGCGTTTTTGGGCGGTCCGCTACACTTTCTTACGGAGTTGAAAGCGCGGTTTGTGGATGTACTCGACCTGAAACCCGATGAAATTATAGATACGGAAAATTCGCATCTCTTTGCGGCTTTGGGCGCTGCGTTTTCGTCAAAAGAGGACAAGCTTTTCACATTTGATAAATTAATTGCCAATTTAGAGGGCAAAAAGCATATCACCATGGAGATAACGCGCCTTGAACCGCTTTTTAAAGACAGAGCCGATTACGACGCTTTCAGGGAACGCCACAGCAGGGCAGTCGTCGGCAAAGGCAGCCTTGCGGAGTACAAGGGCAATGTTTTTCTTGGCATAGATTCGGGTTCGACAACGAGCAAACTTGCTCTCATAGGCGAGGACGGCTCTTTGCTGTATTCGTTTTATGCGGGCAA
>CANRCU010000231.1 GCA_947629215.1 uncultured Clostridia bacterium | reverse complement strand
CACAGGCGGGCGACGTTTCGGCTTATATCCCGACCAACGTCATCTCCATTACCGACGGTCAGATATTCCTTGAAAGCGAGCTTTTCAATTCGGGCGTGCGTCCCGCTATAAATGCGGGTCTTTCCGTATCGCGTGTAGGCGGCTCGGCTCAGATAAAGGCTATGAAGAAAATTGCCGGCCCCATACGTATAGAGCTTGCTCAATACCGCGAACTTGAAAGTTTCTCTCAGTTCGGCTCGGACTTGGATAAAGACACTCTTGACCGCCTCAACCACGGCGAACGCATAGTTGAGATACTTAAACAGCCTCAGTACAAGACGCTCGACGTCGAAAAAGAGGTCGTTATACTCTACGCCGTTACAAACAAGTACCTTGACGATATACCTCTGAACAGGATACTTGAATTTGAGGGTTCGTTCTTTGAATATATCGAAAAATACCACAACGATATTTTCACCTCCATACGCGAGAGCAAGGTAATCAGCGACGAAACCGAAGAAAAGCTCAAAGAGGCTCTTGACGCCTTTAAGAAAGAATTTTAAGTGAGGCGGTGATACAATGGCATCAATGCGTGATATAAAACGCAGGATAAAAAGTGTCAGCAGCACTCAGCAAATAACCAAAGCCATGAATCTTGTCGCAAGCAGTAAGCTGACAAGGGCAAAAAACAGATTCAAGGACACACAGCCGTTTTTTAACTGCACACGCCGCGCAATAGCCAACATAGTCAAGGGCAGCAGCGGCGCCGTTCACCCCTATTTGCAGGAGCGTGAAGTCAGAAATACCGCCGTTATCGTCATAACGGGCGACAGAGGTCTTTGCGGCGGCTATAACTCAAATGTATGCAAAACGGCTCTCGGCGTTACGGACGAAAAGCCGGACACCGTCTTTATCACGATAGGCAGCAAGGGCAAGGATTATCTAAAGCACCGTCATCAGAAAATAGTTGCGGAATACCGCGGTATCTCCGAAAAGCCCAAGTATGACGACGCCAAAATAATCGGCGAACGTGTACTCGAGCTTTATGACAAAGGCGAAATAGACGAGGTATATCTTGCATATACCGAGTTTATATCGACGATAAGCAACGAGCCTAAGCTGATAAAACTGCTGCCCATGAGCGCGTCGGATTTTGACGACGAAACCGGCGGCGGCAGCTCTACTCTAACCATTTATGAACCGAGTGAGGAAGAAGTTCTTGATTATATCGTTCCAAAATACGTAAATACCGTGCTTTACGGCGCTATGGTCGAATCGGCTGCCTGCGAGCTCAGCTCAAGAATGACGGCTATGGACAGCGCCACGGAAAATGCCTCCGAAATGATAGACGACCTGAATCTGCTTTACAACCGTGTAAGACAGGGCGCTATCACTCAGGAAATAACCGAGATCGTCGGCGGCAGCAATGCACTTGAATAGGCTTTGGAATATAACAATTTTGTAAAAAGGAAGTGACACAATGGCAGAAAAGAATGTGGGTAAGGTCATTCAGATCATCGGCGCCGTACTTGATATCAAGTTCGACAAAGATAATATGCCCGCACTTAATAACGCAGTTGAAATAGACAACAACGGCAAAAAAGTTGTTGCCGAAGTCGCTCAGCATCTGGGCGACGATGTTGTAAAATGTATTGCCATGAGTTCCACCGACGGTCTTAAACGCGGTATGGCGGCTGTTGATACGGGCGCGCCCATAAGCGTGCCTGTCGGACAAAAAACTCTTGGCAGAATGTTCAATGTTGTCGGCGAGCCTATCGACGACAAGCCCATGCCCGACGGAGTGGAAAAATGGTCTATCCGCAGGAGCGCTCCGGGCTTTGCCGAGCAATCAAACGCGACCGAGCTGCTTGAAACGGGCATCAAGGCTATCGACTTGCTCTGCCCCTATTCAAAAGGCGGTAAAATAGGTCTTTTCGGCGGCGCGGGCGTAGGCAAAACCGTGCTTATAATGGAGCTTATAAGAAATATCGCGACGGAACACGGCGGTTTCTCGGTTTTCAGCGGCGTAGGCGAACGTACCCGTGAGGGTAACGACCTTTACTACGAAATGCAGGAATCGGGCGTTATAAACAAAACTTCGCTTGTGTTCGGTCAGATGAACGAGCCGCCCGGAGCAAGAATGAGAATTGCGCTCACCGGTCTTACCATGGCAGAATATTTCCGTGACCGTGAAAATCAGGACGTGCTTTTGTTCATCGACAATATTTTCCGTTTTGTTCAGGCGGGTTCCGAGGTTTCGGCGCTGCTTGGACGTATGCCTTCGGCTGTTGGTTACCAGCCCACGCTTGCGACCGAAATGGGCGCTTTGCAGGAACGTATAACATCGACTAAATCAGGCTCTATAACCTCTGTTCAGGCGGTATATGTGCCTGCCGACGACCTTACCGACCCTGCGCCTGCGACCACATTTGCACACCTTGACGCAACGACCGTTCTCAGCCGTTCTATCGTTGAGTTGGGTATCTACCCCGCTATCGATCCTCTTGAATCAAATTCAAGAATACTCGATCCTCAGATACTCGGCGAGGAACATTACAATGTTGCACGTGATGTTCAGGCTATATTGCAGCGTTACAAAGAATTGCAGGATATTATATCCATCCTTGGTATGGACGAATTGTCCGAAAATGACAAGATAGTCGTTAACCGCGCAAGAAAGGTACAGCGTTTCCTTTCGCAGCCGTTCTTCGTTGCCGAGAAATTCACGGGTTACGACGGTAAATATGTTCCCGTTGAGGAAACCGTCCGCGGCTTTAAAGAAATTATCGAGGGTAAGCATGACGATATACCCGAAAGCTATTTCTTGAATGCGGGCAGTATAGACGAGGTAGTTGCCAGAGTTCAGAATCAGGGGTGATACAAATGTCTGAAAATAAAGTTGCCCTTAAAGTCATCACACCGCAGCGCGAGATGTACTCGGGAACTGCGGATATGGTCATTATGCGCACCAAAAGCGGCGATGTCGGTATTTTGCACGGGCATCAGCCGATGGTAACCGTTTTGGATTATGGCGTTATGCGCATACAAAACGAAGGCGCCGAGGACAAAACAGCGGCTGTTTTCGGCGGTTTTGCGCAGATAGACGACAACGGTATAACCATTTTGACAGATACTGCCGAGTGGGAAGAAGAAATAGACCTTGAACGCGCGGAACGCGCAAAAAAACGTGCCGAGGACAGGTTACAGTCACGCAGCGGAGATATAAATGTGCTGCGCGCAGAGCTTGCTTTGAAGCGTTCTATGATAAGGATAGGTCTTAAAAGCTGATAAAAAAAGGGGTTGCTGCAAACGGCAGAATGTTTGCGGCAGCCCTGTTTTAAAATTTTAATTTATTTGTAGAGGTAAAAAGTGTTTTGATAAAACAAATCATGGGATGAAACATCATTCCCAAACCCCTCCGTCGGCTGCGCCGACACCTCCCCTTGCAGGGGCGGCTATATTGGGGAACGGCTTATTAGCCTCCCATGTAAGGGGAGGTGGCACGAAGTGCCGGATGGGTTATATGGCGTAAACCCTTAGCTGTATGAGCTTTTTTTAACTTAACCTTCGGAAAAAAGCGGGCGGGGTTTGGGGCAGCACCACATTTTATGAGTAACTTATTTTTTTGCCCGCTTTTTACTAAGTAAAAAATTGAGGGTGTCGCAAAACTGAACTATTTGATAAAAAGTGAATTTTCAGATTAAGGTTACTTGCAAAATTTTTCTAAGTAACTTTAGCGTCGCAGACTAATATCCGCAGGCAGAATTTACTTCTGCCGAGGAAAAGAGCGAGTCCAGCGTTATTTCCGCAGGAAATTAGCGATGCTTTATGCGCCGACCATCGGAAGGCACGAGCCTCTTTATTCATTGTAAAAAAAACTGAATGAAATGCTTGCATTTCATTCAAATAATTTTTTGCTTAGCCTTCGAAAAAAAAACGGGCGGGGTTTGGGGCAGCGCCACATTTTATGAGTAACTTATTTTTTTGCCCCACTTTTTCCTAAGCAAAAAATGCTTTT
>CANRCU010000230.1 GCA_947629215.1 uncultured Clostridia bacterium | reverse complement strand
TGTCAGTACATTTTCGTCGCTTGTAGACCCCTGTATGCGCATACCGCTGTTTATAACACAAAAAGTACATATCAGCAATTCAATGGTTGCAGACAAGCCCACCATAGGCGAGATACTGCCCGAATTTGCCGTTTTTATAGAAGAACTGCCGCTTGTTGCGCACAATGCGCCGTTCGATATGTCTTTTTTGCTTGCAAATGCCGCCAAATACGGCATAAATATACATAATCACGTGATAGATACCTTGTATTTGAGCCGAAAATTCAACAAAGAATGTAAAAAACATAACTTGGGCTATCTGGCTGAGTTTTTCGGTTTAGGGCTTGAGAATGCGCATCGCGCATATCATGATGCGGCTGCGACACAGAAACTTTACGAAATTATCAGAAAAAAATATCTTGAAAGCGGTGAACATACATTATGAAATATTATCGCCTTTTAAAAAGGATATTTATTGTTTTGGCTGTTATCGGGCTTTTTTCGGGTTGCGCCGCAGAGGAACAGCCGACGGATGTTACCGATGAAGAAATTGCTTTTACCCGTGACGACCTCTGCCTTTATTCGGAACGTGAGGAAGGTGTTGCCTATCCCGTTGTCTGGATCGGTATGGACAAAAACGAATACGATCCGCAAAACGAGTATATAAAGTGCTTCGGCGAAAACGACATAAAATGGCGCGAAGCCGTAACATCGGAGAAAACGCCCACACAGTGCATAAAATTCATCAATTACAGCGGCGGCATACGCAAGGGCATGGAAACCGTGAAAGGCATTTACTCTACGGGTATGTATTTTAACGAGGAACACCCTTCAAGCGCGGGTGAAGACGTTATTAAGGCATACGGGCTTGACCCCGAAAAAGAAACTATCTACAGCGATAAGGCTGACGAAAAAAATTATACCATAACATTGTATTTTGCAAAAGATGAGGACAATAAGCTGATAAGGCTTGTTTCTACGGAAGATGACCCTATAAATACAGCCGATGAAGAGGTCAGATTTATACTAAGGTTTCTTGTAACGGACGGTCATGTTTCAAATATACAAATGATGGAGAATCACTCATAACAGGGTGTGTTTCGGTCAATGTTATACGCAGACAAAGCGTATAACATTGACTTGTTTTTTTGCAATATCTCAAAAAATTCGGATTGATTTATAATGATGTTGTGATATAATATTATGTGGTATATAAAAGTATTGTCAAATAATTTTGTAAAAACAGTTGTTTGAGGGTGAGGAATGAACATGGAAGAACAGTTAAACGGCAGGAAATTGCTTTTCAGCAACGAAGCGCTTATAAAACTTATAATACCGCTTATAATAGAACAGTTTCTTGCAATGGTCGTAGGTATGGCGGATTCAATAATGATAGCAAATGTCGGCGAGGCGGCGGTTTCGGGCGTGTCGCTGGTGGATAGCTGTATGCTGCTGCTGATAAATATGTTTGCGGCGCTGGCAACGGGCGGCGCGGTCGTGGCAGGACAGTGCCTCGGTTCAAAGGACAGGGAACGCGCCTGCGAATCGGCGCAGCAGCTTGTGTGGTTTATAACCATAATTTCTACCGTGATAATGGTCATTGTTTACATATGCAAAGATTTGATACTTAACAACGTTTTCGGCAAAATCGAACCCGATGTTAAAATGCACGCAAATGTCTATCTGCTCATCGTTACGGCATCTATACCGTTTATTGCGCTGTATAACTGCGGCGCGGCGATATTCCGCGCAATGGGCAATGCAAATATTTCAATGAAAATCTCTCTTTTGATGAATATAATAAACGTTACGGGCAACGCAATACTTATCTACGGTTTTAAACGCGGCGCAGAGGGCGTTGCGATACCGACGCTCGTTTCGCGTATGTTCGCGGCTGTAATGGTCATAGTGCTGCTGCTTGACGAAAAAGGTGTGCTGCATATAAAACGCACATTAAAGTATGTGCCGAACGGAAAAATAATAAAAAATATACTCTATATCGGTGTACCCAACGGTCTTGAAAACAGTATGTTCCAGTTGGGAAAAATATTGGTGTTGAGCCTTGTTTCTACCTTCGGAACATTTGCCATTGCCGCAAATGCCGTCTGCAATGTGCTTGCGGGCTTTCAGATACTGCCGGGTATGGCAGCGGGTCTTGCCGTAACGACGGTTATTTCACGCTGTATCGGCGCGGGCGATTATGAACAAGTACGCTATTATACAAAAAAATTGCATATTTTTGCATACATCGGGCTTACGCTTGCGGTTATTGTGATATGGCTGCTGCTGCCGCTTATACTGCGCGCGTATAATCTTTCGCCCGAGGCGACCGACGCCGCAACAAA
The DNA here is from genome assembly GCA_947629215.1 of uncultured Clostridia bacterium. Classification (GTDB taxonomy): domain Bacteria; phylum Bacillota; class Clostridia; order Lachnospirales; family CAG-274; genus RGIG4310. The sequence goes on along the minus strand of CANRCU010000230.1, from coordinate 1,713 downwards.
GATAATGTATCTGCACGGGTCTTGCGCAATTTTCATCTGGGCGCCAAGCTTTACAATGCCGTCGGTGTTCAGGGCGGCAGGAGATGTAAAATACAGTATGATAGTGGCAATAGTTTCTATGTGGATATGCCGTGTGGTATTCAGTTACATCTGGGGCAAATACCTTGGTTTGGGCGTGTTTGGCGTGTGGGTAGCCATGATAATGGATTGGTTCGCAAGGGCGATCTGCTTTGTTATAAGATATAAAAGCGGAAAATGGAAAGGTCACGCACTTGTCGGCGGCTGAAAATAATATCCCCTCGGCAAAATTGTCTTTGCCGAGGGGATCGTTGATCACATGCCATCAAGAACGCCATGCATATCGTTGCTGATTTCCTCCATGGAGTTTTTGTATATACTAAGACCTAATACATCACCGCTGTAAGACCATAAACCGTCCATTACCGCATCTGCCAATGCACGAGTAGATTCCACGGCTGCGGCTAATTCTGAGCTGTCAGCGACACCATATAATTTATCGGCTACCAATGTGGTAACCGAAAACACATCTTTATATGTAATATAAATAAGAAATGTAGCTGTTACAAAAAAATCCTCTTTTGAGTTGGTTGCCCGGCTTCTAAAATTATTGAAGTTTTTTTCTATTTCATCGGCGGTTAAGCCATAATAAAATTCACCCCATTCCAAACTGTTTATATCGGAGTATATAAAGTTTTTAACATCATTGTATAACTGTGCGGAAACATCCGTTATCGGTGATTGCGATTTTACTGCCGGATATGTGACGGCAGGGCTTGAAACGGCTTTGGGTGCGGTCAAGCCGCACTTTACGTATGAATCGCTGCCCATATAGTTGATGTGCGCCATTTTGTTTTCGCTGTCCCAGCTTGTGGCAGCACCTACAGCATCGCCAATTGCTCTTAAAGGCAGGTAAAGACTGCCGTTAATGACTTGCTGAGGAACATCGGGCTTTACGGATACCCCGTTGACCATAAAATAATTTTTGCCTTTAGGTACTTCAACGGTGTATGTTCCGTCCGAAATAACAGCTGTTTCGGTTTCGTTGTTCCATTCCACATTAAAACCGAGCTCTTCAAATACACCCCTTACGGGAACCATAGTTTTGCCGTTGATTATTTTGCCTTCAGCCGCAAATGTCGAAAAAGCCGCTGTAAAGGTTATGACCGATGCAAGAACGACGGATATTGCTTTTTTCATAACTTAACCATCCTCCAATTTATATTTACAATTATGTATCGAGTTTGTTAGCAAGAATATCCATTTCCGTTACGTATTGATCCAAACCGTATTCACTGCCGCTGTACGACCAGAAATCATCCATTATTTCATCTGCCAATGAATGAGAAGATATTGTAAACTCCTCTAATTGCGAATTGTCAATAAGACTATATGATTCATAAAATATAGTTGCAACACGTAGAGATACCGTCTTATACGATACATAAATACTAAATGCATCATTTACAAATAACCGTTCTGTACTATTTTTTGCCTGATCATAATAATAGTTGAAATGTTTATCTATTTCATCATATTGTAAGCCGTAATTAAGTGTACCCCATTCCAAACTGTTTATATCGGAGTATATAAAGTTTTTAACATCATTGTATAACTGTTCGGAAACATCTGTTATCGGTGATCCCGATTTTACTGCCGGATATGTGACAGCAGGGCTTGAAACGGCTTTGGGTG
>CANRCU010000229.1 GCA_947629215.1 uncultured Clostridia bacterium | reverse complement strand
TACCGAAGAAACCGCACCAGACGGTTATACAGTTGCCGAAGATATTTACTTCTATGTAGACAATGACGGCAAAGTATCTCTGTATGATATAAATACAGGAGAAACAACTCCGGTAAAAGACAACACTGTTGTTATGAAGGATACGCCTATTGTAAACGTAGTTCTCAGCAAACAAGCTGTTGGCGGCGGTTCAGAGCTTGAAGGCGCAAAACTTACCGTTGCGGCAGTCGACAAAAACGGAAAAGCGACCGACGATCAAACTATAAAAGGCGCTTCCGGTAAAGACTATGTATCAAGCCGTACATGGACATCCGGAAAAACAGCTTCTCAATTTACACTTATAGCAGACAGATACTACAAGTTTACCGAAGAAACCGCACCAGACGGTTATACAGTTGCCGAAGATATTTACTTCTATGTAGACAATGACGGCAAAGTATTTCTGTATGATATAAATACAGGAAAAACAACTCCGGTAGAAAACAACACTGTTGTTATGAAGGATACGCTTATTGAAGTCAAGCTCAGCAAACAGGCTGTAAGCGGCGGCGGTGCCGAACTTGAAGGCGCAGAACTCAAACTCGAATCGGTAGACAAACAGGGCAGCTTGCTTAATGACAGCAAGAATATAAACAACACTTATGCAGAGTATAAGTGGCAATCTAAGAAAGATGCCCCCGAATCTGTAAACCTTAAAGGTGATTCATACTACAGATTTACCGAAACAAAACAACCGGCGGGATACGAACTTTCCGAAGAAACAATTTACTTCTATGTAGATGAGTATGGTAAGGTGTTCCATTGTACCGTTGACAACAAAACAGGCGAGCTTGTTATAGGCGATGCAGCAGAAGACGGAAAGCTTGTTATGTTCAACGATACAACAACTACCACAGAAACGACCAGCGAAACAACCACTTCGGAAGAAACAAGCAGCGAAACTACTACCAAAGGCAACTCCGAATCCGGCACAAGTACCGAAACTACCACGGAGGAAAGCTCCGAATCCGGCACAAGTACCGAAACTACTACGGAAGAAAGCTCTGAATCCGGCACAAGTACCGAAACTACCACGGAAGAAAGCTCTGAATCCGGCACAAGTACCGAAACTACCACAGAGGAAAGCTCCGAATCCGGCACAAGTACCGAAACTACTACAAAGGAAACTTCCGTATCGAGTACCGAAACTACTACTCAGGAAACTTCCGTATCAAGTACCGAAACTACTACTCAGGGAACTTCCGTATCGAGTACCGAAACTACTACTCAGGGAACTTCCGTATCGAGTACCGAAACTACTACTCAGGAAACTTCCGTATCAAGTACCGAAACCACTACTCAGGAAACTTCCGTATCAAGTACCGAAACTACTACTCAGGAAACTTCCGTATCGAGTACCGAAACCACTACTCAGGACGCTTCCGTATCAAGTACCGAAACTACCACGGAAGAAAATTCCGAATCCGGCACGAGTACCGAGTCAACTACAGAGCCTGCCACAGAAACAACAACAAAGGAGCCTGACGGTTCGGAAAGCACTACGAATAAATCCGAAGAGAGTACAGACCCTGTTACCGATCCAAGCAGTGAATCGACTACAGATAAAGTGCCATCCGGCTCCGGAATAGACGTAACCACAGACAGTACCGACGAAACAACGGAAGGTACTACACAAACTACTGCCGAGGCTACGGAAAATACAACAAAGGATAACGGTCATAGCAGCGGAAGCACAGCAGAAAAGACTACCGCAAGTACGACTGTAACAGAAACCGGCAGTGAATCTACTACTGAAACCGATAACGAAACTACCACAAACAAGGAAAACTCTACGGAAACTACAACCGAGATCTCCACGGAAATTACCACAACAGAGGCAAATTCTACCACTACCTCAAGAGAAAGCGGTAAAATAGTCAGATCTCATGCAGGCGGTGGATCAAGCAGCTTAAAAGCATCTTCTATTTTGACAGAGAAGAACGAAAACAGTACGGATACCGAAAATACAGAAAAAACCGAAAACACAGATACTTATACAGATATGGTAAACGATACTTCTTCGGATACCGATAGCGGCATAAGTACAGACAACGGTACAACATTTGATATTACCGAGGATAACAATACTACAAGCAATGAAGATAACGTACATTCTGAGGTCAATATCACAGACAACAACCGTACAGAGATAAGCTCACAAAACGACAGCAGTTCCGTAAGTTCTTCAAATACATCGGATAGCAGCAATACGGATAAACCGGTATCAAACGGCAATCTGCCACAATCCGGCTCACCTGTAGATACTGTAACACTTACATTTACAGGTTTCATCCTTATGCTCCTTGGTGTATTATTTATCAGAAGAAAGAACGCTTGATATTAGGGTTCTTAGTTAAATAAAATTATTATCAAAAGCGGCGCAGTTCACACTACGCCGCTTTTTCTATGCAAATATTATATTTTACCTTATTTATTGCGTCTGATTTCTTCCAATAACTTCTTTATAATTATGTTAAAAATATTTTATAATAATTTTTCATCTTGCTTTTTTATTTTAGCCTATTCTAAATTATTTTTCCTTAAATTACAAAGCGCCTCAAAGAATAATATGCACGTAAAAAACAAAATTTATAACCGAAAGAATTTTTCGTTTATTATGCAAAGGCGGTTTTTTTATGAACAGAACAAAAAAATCAAATTTTAAAAGAATAAAAATAGCAATATCCACGCTGATGATAGCCATTGCGGCGGCAATAGCCGTATACGGTTATTTCCTGCCCGAAAGTATTTCCATAAAACAGGGTCAGGATTCAAAACTTGATTTTATGCTTTCGCTGACTGCAAATTTCAGCGGCAGCGATATGCAAGTGTTAAAAGCCAACAATGCCCCCGTAAAAGACAATATCCATATAGACCTTTCAAAAACCGTATTAAACAGCAGTAAACAAGGCAGTTTTCGTATGAATCTCAGTCTGCTTGGCATACCGCTTAAAAATGTCGATCTGAATGTTCTGCCGCAGGACGAATATATCCCCTCCGGCGAAACTGTCGGTATTGTTGTGGACACCGACGGGGTACTTGTGCTCGGTACAGGCAGAGTACGTGATAAAAACGGAGTATATTCAGAGCCGTGCAAAGGCATACTGCGAAGCGGCGATCTTATAAAAAGCGTAAACGGCATAAACGTGCTGACCAAAGAAGAGCTTATGGACGCCATAAAACTAAACCGTGAACACACATCTATAAAGATAGACAGGCTTGCGGACGAGATAGAACTGACTCCCGTCATTTCCGACGACGGAACACCCATGCTTGGTCTGTGGGTGCGTGACAGTACGCAGGGCATAGGTACCGTTACTTATTATAAAAAAAGCGATCTCGGTTTTGGGGCGCTCGGTCACCCCGTCACCGATGTTGATACTGGTCAGCTTATGCAAATACGCGGCGGCAGCATCTATACAGCCGACATAACGGGCATTATCAAGGGCAAAAAAGGCAAAGCAGGTGAGTTATCGGGCGCAGGCGGCAGCAGCATTATCGGTAAGGCAGAAAAAAACTGTTCGGCGGGCATATACGGCACACTCAGCGCAAACGGTGCTGCCTTGCTCGGTCAAAAATCCGCACCCATAATGCTAAAGGACCAGGTAAAAAAAGGTGACGCAGTCATTCTTGCCGATGTAGACGGACAAGGTGTAAAAGAATACAAAATAGAAAGTAGTAAAATTCCAGAAAGTTTTAATGGGGTGAAAATAGTCTATTTTGCAGATCTTTTATATAAAAGTACAATAGGTAAAGAAGAACTTTCAAAAATAAAAGAAAAGATAAATACATTAAAACCAGATATCTTAATATTTGGTGGTAATTTAGTTAGTACAGAGTTAAAAACAAATGATACTAATGAATTAACGGATTTTTTAAAAAGTATAAATGCTAAAACTAACTATGCTGTTTTAGGAGATAAAGATGATGATAAAGTAAAAGAAATACTTACAAATTCCAATTTTAAAATTTTGGAAAATACAAAAGAAACTGTATATAATGAA
>CANRCU010000228.1 GCA_947629215.1 uncultured Clostridia bacterium | reverse complement strand
ACGGAAAAACTTTTAGTATTTTCTTATTATTCACTTTGGCTTACCTTTTTTAGGTAAACCTCAATGTCGTTGTGTTTGTATTCTGTTTTCAAGGTTCAAATCGGCTGCCCTTTTGAACAGCGCTTATATATAATACCACGGTCGCCAAAATTTGTCAACACCTTTTTTCAAAAAAATTCAAAAAATCTTCATTTAGTGTCGAAAAAGTCCTATCGGGACTTTGTCGAGATTAAACAGCAGTATAAACAGCTCGTTCCGGCGGCTCTTACGAGCCTTGAAACTCGCTGTTTTCCTCGGCGAAAGCACTTTTGGCTGCGCCAAAAGCCGCACTTCGTGCGTCCGCATTGCTTTTTTGCGGTGCATAGAAAGTAAATTCCGCCTGCGGATATTAGTCTGCCTGCGGTGTCGCTAAAACCCTTTGGGTTTTACGCTGACGACGCTTAAGTTAGTTGTATAAACGAAGTTTTTGACAGTTTGATTTCAAAAAAACTTTTTCATTTGACTTATTGCCGATTTAGTTATATACTGAAAAAAAGACAGACACTACTATAATAAGGAAGTAAATACCATGACACAAAAAAACAAAGCCATAGTCTGCATAGTCTGTTCCGCCTTTTGCTTTGCGCTGATGAATTGCTGTGTAAGGCTTGCGGGCGAGCTGCCGACGATACAGAAAAGTTTTTTCCGCAATTTCATAGCGTTCATTGCCGCAGCGATAATACTTTTATCGGGCGACTTTAAGACAAAGCCGCATTTATCGGATATACCCTATCTGTTTGTGCGTTCTGCCGCAGGCACGGTGGGCATACTCTGCAATTTTTACGCCATAGACCATATGACATCCATTGCCGACGCCTCTATGCTGAACAAGATGTCGCCGTTTTTTGCAATAGTTTTTTCGCTGCTTATTTTAAAAGAAAAGCCGAAACTTTTTCAGATGCTCTGCGTTGTTGCGGCATTTATCGGCAGTCTTTTCATAATAAAGCCGTCTTTTGACTTCAGCGCAACGCTGCCTGCCGTTACGGGGCTTTGCGGCGGCATAGGCGCGGGGCTTGCATACACCTTTGTGCGCATACTTTCGGGCAGAGGTGTGAAAGGCGCGTGGATAGTTATGATATTTTCGGCATTTTCCTGTATGGTGGCGCTGCCGTGGATAATAACCGACTACCACCCCATGAGCATTAAACAGCTTTTGATAATGCTTGGCGCGGGTCTTGCGGCTACGGGCGGTCAGTTTTCGATAACTGCGGCATATTCTTATGCGCCCGCAAAGGAAATTTCCGTTTTTGATTATTCGCAGATAATTTTTGCGGCTATGCTCGGCTACATATTCTTTTCGCAGATACCCGATGTTTTCAGCATTTTGGGCTATGTTATAATTTGTGGCGCATCGGTCGTGATGTTTATTATGGGCAAAAGAGAAAATTAAGCAAATCGCCAAAAACTTCGTTTATACAACTAACTTAAGCGTCGCAGACTAATATCCGCAGGCGGAATTTACTTCCGCCGAGGGAAACAGCGAGTTTCAAGGCTTGTCAAAGCCGCCGGAACGAGCTGTTTATACTGCTGTTAACTTCGAAAAAGTCCCGACAGGACTTTTTCGACACTGAATTTTAGGAGGCTGATGTTATGGATTATAAAATTCTGGTCGTTGACGACGACAAAGAGATATTGAACGCCATAGAAATATATCTGACCAACGAGCAAATGCTGGTATACAAGGCGTCAAACGGCAAAGAGGCGCTTGAAATGCTCGAGCGTCACCCCGACATACATCTTATAATAATGGACTTGATGATGCCCGAAATGGACGGCATACAAGCCATACTTAAAATACGCCAAGACAAGGAGATACCGATAATCGTGCTTTCGGCAAAGTCCGAGGACAAGGACGTTGTTTTGGGGCTGAATATCGGGGCTGACGACTATATCACAAAGCCGTTCAATTTTTTGGAGCTTATTGCGCGTGTAAAATCGAACCTTCGGCGTTACACCAAATTCGGCAGTTTTCAGACGACCAAAAACGAGCTTTTCATACGCGGGCTTTATATGAACACAAGCACCAAAGAGGTCAAGCTCAACGATGTGCCGATAAAGCTGACGCCTATAGAATTTAAGATATTGCAGCTGCTTATGGAACACCCCGACACGATATTCTCAATCGAGCAAATTTATGAAAAAGTCTGGAACGAGCCGTTTTTAAACAGCGAAAACACCGTTGCCGTGCATATAAGGCGCATACGCGAAAAAATAGAAGTTAACCCGAAAGAACCTATTTATTTAAAGGTGGTGTGGGGCGTTGGCTACAAAATCTCCAAATAAGAGAATATCCGTTTTTTTTCTGCTGTTCGTTGCGCTGATACTCATTGCCTGCGGTTTTACCGTCAGCTTGGAAAGCACCATGCCCCGCAGCGGCTGTATTACGGACAACACCGCCATTAAGGAAGATGTGCTGCGTCTTGCCAAAAATTTGCAGCGCTATTATATATACTACAAAAATTTTGATGTGGACGAGGCTATCGACGGGCTGAATGAAATTTACCGTTATAAAACGCAAAATTACGAAGCAAGCGACTCCGTGCCGTCCTATGATATTTTCGGCAGGAGCATTGAAGGCGTTGAAAGCTCTTTATCGGACATAGCGGGTGTTTCAACGGATATACAACACCCCGAAGAGCTGTATATGACCGACTTTACGCAGCTGACCCAAGAGGAGCTTTCCACGCTTGAAAAAGACCTCTCCGAAGCAATAGAGAACTATAAAAACGTAGAGGACTATATAATTTCGGTCGACAGCCTGCATTTTTATATTTACGACAAAACACGCAATATTTGCATAGCGACCAACACGGAGGATATTTTCAACGAAAAATACTATGATTACATTGAAATATCCGACCCCATATTTAACGAGGAATTTACGGGCGAACCGCTGAATGTGGCTTTTGCAAAGCAGAATTACCTTTGTATAATTTCGATACCCGTTTCGGGCATAAGCAGCCGTATGCAGCAGGAAATAATTTACACCTACCGCATTTATGACATAAACAAGGTCATATCTTCGATATATCTGCCCGCAATATTCTATATGGTCGGGTTTATGATATTCATATATCTTATGATATTCAAACGTGCCGAAGTAGGCGATATACGTGAATCTACTTTTCGCTGTTATATGAGGCTGCCGCTGACGCTTAAATTTATAATCGTTATCATCACAGCCATTTATATATACAGGCTCTTTGCTTACGAAAACTATATCGTATCAAAGCACATAGCCGATATGTACCTGTTTTCGGTGTCGTTTCGTGTAATAAGCGTTGCCGCCTGTTTTGTGATAGCGGTGATGGCTGCCGTGCATTTTTACAAATACTGCCGCAGGCAGATAAGTCTGAAAGACGAGGCGGAGTCAAAAATTATACTTGATTGCATAAAAGACATGAAAGTCGCAGCCGAGCATGGGGAACAGCTGATTGTGTGTGTCGATGTGCTGATGCTTATAGTTGCGTTTTTGCCGATACCGCTGCTTATACGCTACTGCGCTGTGACCACGCCTGCGCCTGCCGTATTTGCGCTTTGCATATACTGTATTTTTGCGTTTGCGATGAGTGTTTTTTACAAGTATATAAACAATATGTCAAAGCTCAAATATTATATCAGCGAAATGGCAAGCGGGAAAATATATACCATTCCCGAAGAGCGCGGGCTTTTTTCAAAGCATATAAACAGCCTTAACCACATAAACGAGGGGCTTGAAGCAAACCTTGAAGAGATGATAAAAAGCGAAAGGCTCAAAACGGAGCTTATAACCAACGTTTCGCACGATTTGAAAACGCCGCTCACCTCGATAATAAATTATCTGATGCTGCTTAAAGCGCTGAATATCGACAACGAGAAGGCGCGGGAGTATATCGATATTGCAAACGACAAAGCGCGGCGGCTGAACATACTTATCATGGATCTCTTCGAGGCGTCCAAGTTAAACAGCGGGCAGATGGAGCTTGACAAAATGCCGTCCGATGTGGTGGCGCTGCTCAGTCAGAC
>CANRCU010000227.1 GCA_947629215.1 uncultured Clostridia bacterium | reverse complement strand
GACCGAAATAGGCGAGATAAGCCATATCGACCGAGGTTATGTGGATATTGAGAAAAAAATGACCGATATAGGCGTGGATATTAAACGTGTGAAAGAAACGCCCGAACAATAAAACAAACGGAGAGAGCGTTATGACAAGAACAAAATTAATGATATTGTGGGGGCTGCTTATGTCGGTATGGCTAAGCAAGACTTTATTTGCCGACAGTACAGAAACAATTGAAATAACTACCGCAACGGAGGCGACATCGGAGGAAACGTTCACGGAAACCACGACCGAAGAAGTACGAAATATACTGCCAAAGAAAATAGAAGATTATGTCGCAGGCGTTGTGGCTGCCGAAATGCCCGTATATTTCCCGACCGAGGCTTTAAAGGCGCAGGCAGTCGCCGCGCGCACCTATGCATTCAGGGAATATCTGAATAACAAAAATGTAGACCTGCCTTCGATAGGACAGGCATATATGAGCGAAAGCGAGCTGAAACAACGCTGGGGCAGTGATTTTGAGGCAAATTACTCAAAAATTTTAAAAGCGGTCACGGATACAAAAGGGGAGATCATGCTTTACGATGACGAGCCGATACTCGCCGTTTTCTGCTCCGCAAGCGGCGGTATGACCGAAAACAGCGAAAATGTCTGGGGCAGGGCTTTGCCCTACCTTGTTTCGGTCAGCTCCGACGGGGATAAGCAAGCGCCCGTTTACCGCGAAACAATATATTTTAAGAAGGACAGGCTTGCAGAGCTGCTTGGGGTCGCCGATGCCGACGATATTCATATAACAAAAAGAAGCAAGGCGGGCTATGTTCTTGAAATCGAGGCAGGCGGTAAAAAATTTGAAGGTGTCGACTTTGGCAGTATACTTAGGTTGAGGTCATCCGATCTTGAAATTTCGGTCGACGGGGAGAACATAGCAATAACCACATACGGTTTCGGCCACGGTGTGGGCATGAGCCAGTACGGGGCGGCATATATGGCTGAAAACGGCTGCGGATATGATGAGATACTGAAACACTACTACACGGACATACGCTTGGAGAGGTTTACGGTGGAATGATATTTTTGACAAAAGTATTGCAAAATCCTCAAATAAGGCATATAATGTTTTAGGACAGATTTTTGTCGAAATGAGGTGTATACAAATGAACGAACAACCAAATAACGAGAAAAAGGATAATAATTCGGGCGATAAAGGACTATTTCTGAAACTGCTGCTCGTTTCGGTAATTCTTACTTTTGCATTTAACATAATCAATACTTACCGTGTTTTGCGCGAAACAATGGAGATACCGTACAGTACATTTTTGGAATGGGTCGACAAAGGTTATATAGAAAGTGTTGTCTTTAAATCGGATAATCTTGAAATAACCCTGAAAAAAGGCGCAAAACCCGACAAAGCCGTCAATACGAGCGGCGTTTACAGAACGGGTTATATACCGAATGACGATCTTATACCAAAACTTGTCAAAAAGAAAATAGAGTTTTCGACGCCGGTGGAATACAATTCACCCTATTTAAGTTTCTTTTTGAGCTGGGTGATACCGCTTTTGCTGTTTTTCTTTATTTTTCGTATGCTCACACGGGCTTTCGACGGCAGAATGGGCGGTGTGATGGGCGTTGGCAGGTCAAATGCCAAGGTGTATATGGAACATGAAACGGGGGTCACTTTCAACGATGTTGCGGGGCAGGACGAGGCGAAAGAATCGCTTGTGGAGATAATAGACTATCTTCACGACCCCGAAAAATACTCCAAGATAGGCGCAAAGCAGCCCAAAGGCGCTCTGCTTGTGGGACCGCCCGGCACGGGCAAAACTTTGCTTGCAAAGGCTGTCGCAGGCGAGGCAAAGGTAACTTTCCTGAGCCTTTCGGGCAGCGACTTTGTGGAAATGTTCGTCGGTGTAGGCGCATCGCGCGTGAGGGACCTTTTCAAACAGGCTCAGGAGAGCGCGCCGTCAATAGTTTTTATAGACGAGATAGACGCCATAGGCAAAAGCCGCGATAATCAGATAGGCGGCAACGACGAACGCGAACAGACGCTTAATCAGCTGCTTTCGGAAATGGACGGTTTCGATACCTCAAAGGGTATAGTTATTCTTGCGGCAACGAACCGCCCTGAAGTGCTGGATAAGGCGCTTTTGCGCCCCGGACGCTTCGACAGGCGCATCATAGTCGAAAAACCCGACCTTATCGGCCGTGAAAATATACTGAAGGTTCACGCAAAAAATGTTAAAATGGGTCCCGATGTGGATTTCAAAAAAATAGCGCTCGCAACAAGCGGTGCTGTCGGCGCAGACCTTGCAAATATGGTGAACGAGGCGGCTTTGCGCGCCGTAAGAATGGGCAGGGAAGAAGTCGTTCAGGAGGACTTGCTTGAGGCTGTCGAGGTAGTTATCGCAGGCAAGGAGAAGAAAGACCGTATACTTTCGGACAAGGAAAAAGAGATAGTTTCTTATCACGAAGTCGGTCATGCGCTTGCGGCGGCTTTGCAGAAAAACACTCAGCCCGTGCAGAAAATAACCATAGTCCCACGTACAATGGGCGCACTGGGTTATACTATGCAGATGCCCGAAGAAGAAAAATATCTTATGTCAAAAGACGAAATGTTTGCGGAGATAGTTGTGCTGCTTGCGGGACGTACCGCCGAGGAAGTCAAGTTCAACAGCATAACCACGGGCGCAAGCAACGACATAGAACGCGCAACGTCAATGGCAAGGGCGATGATAAGTCAATACGGTATGAGCGAACATTTTGATATGATGCAGCTTGAAAGCATACAAAACCGTTATCTTGACGGACGCGCGGTATCGGATTGCAGCGCCGAAACACTTGCAAGACTTGACAACGAGGTGCTTGAGGTCATAAAAAAAGCTCATAAGACCGCAAGGGAGCTTATAGAGAGCCAAGCCGATGCGCTTGACGAGATAAGCCGTTTTCTTATAGAACGAGAAACCATAACGGGCGAAGAATTTATGGATATACTAAAAAAATATACCGTACAGGAAGAAGCAACCGACGAAACCGCGGAGAACCAAACAACCTGATGCAATAAAAAGAAATGAATATGTTATTATAGGAACAAGCAAGTAAAAGCCGCATAGAATTGAGAGTTTTAACTTGAATTGTTCCTATTTTTTAATTGTTAAAATAATTTTTTTATTCTGTGATAGCCGAGTTTATGGGGATTTTGGTTTTCGGGGAATGTTGGATTTATTTGTTATAATATACGAGTAATATACACAAAAAAAATTTACAATTCCCCGAAAAAATAAACTTTTGACAAGGGATGTCGGCTATGGTATAATCAAGGTATCAGGTTGATAGCGGTTATAAGTTCGTCGACGGTGACGTGTGTATACACGTCTTTTGTAAGGTCCTGCGACGAGTGACTGAGTATTTTTTTGATACTCAGTTCTTTAGCGCCGTAGCGGTTTAGCAGGCTTGCGGTCGTATGGCGGCATTCGTGGAAACCGTGTTCCATTGACAGCTCGCACAAAGTTTGTTTAAACGGCGATCTGATGTGACCCGCTGTAAGTTTTTTATGGCTCAGCGGATCGGTTATAAGGTGATCCGTATTGTTTTGCATAAATTCAACTATAAATGGAATTATGCGCGGATGTATCGGAACGATACGGTCTTTGCCGTTTTTGGTTTTTAAACCGTGCCGGATATAGCCTTTATCAAGGTAAATACTTGTGACGGGCAGCGTAAGCAATTCGGTTATACGAAAACCCGTATAAATAAGGATGAGGGCAAGTTTGACATAGAAATTGTCGGTATGCTGCCAAAGAGCAGTAATTTCGGTGTCGGTAAAAATGCTCTTATCCTTTTTTTGCGTTGTATTGTCAATTATGACAAACTTGGAATAGTCTTTATCTATAAAGTCGTTTTGCACGGCATATCTGAAGACCGCGTGCATAACGACTTTTATATTTGTAAGACTTGATTTGCTGCGCGACGTGCAATTATCAATGACTGGTGCTATACTAAAAAAGTAGACAAAAAACTAAGTTATGTATTATAATAAAATAAACACTAAAAAGGAGTTGTTAA
>CANRCU010000226.1 GCA_947629215.1 uncultured Clostridia bacterium | reverse complement strand
TGTTACTGTTTCTACTTTTCCGCTTTTTACTTCATCCGCAAGCAAAAATTCAAGTATTCTCTGCGCCTGCGCGGTTATTGCGGGACCAATGCCGTCGCCGCCGCAGATACCTATCTTTATAACGGGCAGAGTCGAAAAGTCTATAAAATCTTTGTCCTCTTTCATTTTTTCAACTCTTGCAAGCTGTTCTTCTATAAGTTTGCCGAATTTTTCTTTTGCCGCTTCTATCTTGTTCATTTTTTTCTTCCTTTCTTTTAAAACGTTTAATGTCCGTCTGTTACTCCTCTTTGTTTTCTATGCTCTCTTTTACAGGGTCAGCCTCGTATTGTTCCATAAGTATGCCGCTGACTCTTGCAAGCTCTTTATCGCTTATGACCGTAACACGTCCGTCCTCATACTGTTTGTCCACCCATTCTTTTATTTTGACAACTATCGGATGTTTCTTGTCATAAGCATTTTTGCCCTTTAAATGATAATATGTATTTATCCAATGCGCAACACCGGCAAGACCGGAAGTTTTGCTGACAGCTATCCTTACGGGACGATTAAGCAAAAGCTCTGTATTGAAGATATTGTATATCTCTTCGTTTTTAAGTATACCGTCTGCATGGATGCCCGCGCGTGTAACATTGAAGTTTTCCCCGACAAACGGTGTCATCGGCGGTATGTCATAACCTATCTCTTTGCGGAAATAGTCCGCAAGCTCGGTAATAACGGTCGTATTCATACCGTCAAGAGTACCCCTGAGCTGAGCATATTCCATTACCATAGCTTCAAGCGGAGTATTGCCCGTACGCTCGCCTATGCCGAAAAGCGAAGTATTTACACCGCTGCAACCGTAAAGCCAAGCATATGACGCATTGATGACCGAACGGTAAAAATCATTGTGACCGTGCCATTCGAGCAGTTCGCTCGGAACGCCCGCATGGTGATGCAGACCGTATATTATACCCTGAACGCTGCGCGGAAGCACGGTTCCCGGGAAGGTCACACCATAACCCATTGTATCACAGGCGCGAATCTTTATCGGCATGCCCGTTTCTTCATAAAGTTTCATAAGCTCATGAGCAAACGGGACAACAAAGCCGTAAAAATCGGCTCTTGTGATGTCCTCAAAATGGCATCTCGGTCTTATGCCGTACTCCACGCACTCACGAATGGTTTTCATATAATATTCGATTATTTCGCTGCGTTTCATATTCATTTTATAAAAAATATGATAATCCGAGCAGCTGACAAGTATACCCGTTTCTTTTACACCTATGGACTTGACAAGTTCAAAATCCTTTTTGTTTGCCCTTATCCATGTTGTAACTTCGGGGAAACGGTATCCCTGTTCGAGGCAGCGGTATACAGCCTCCTGATCTTTTTTGGAATATATGAAAAACTCGCTTTGACGTATCAGACCTTTAGGACCGCCAAGTTTATGCAGCAGTTTGTAAATATGTTCTATCTGTTTTACCGTATATGGTTCTCGCGATTGCTGACCGTCACGGAAAGTCGTATCCGTTATCCAGATATCGTCGGGCATATCAAGCGGTACAATACGGTGGTTAAACGCTACTTTAGGTATCTCGTTATAATTATACAAATTTTCGTACAAATTCGGTTCATCTACATCCTGAAGCGGATAATTGGTTTCCCCGCGTTCGATAAGATTGGTTTTGGGATTGTATGTAAACATCAGGTCACCTCCGTTATTTATTTCACTCTCTTATATCGATAAAAACTCTATCCTTAACGCCGTTATTATGACAATACCTGCCTTTACTTATAATAATAGCCTTTTTTGTGTCGATTGTCAATAACTATAATGACTTTTTTGAAAAATAAGTACCTCTTTTATTCAAATTTATGTTTTGATACCGAATTTTCAAGATGATTTATTTATCATTTTGAATTTTATTATAAACAAACTTTCATTTTTTATTGTCTTTCTTTTCCGAACGGCTTTCATCTCTTTTGGGGATATTTTTTGAATTGAATATTCTTATCCCATCGCTGCATTCAAAGACCTTTTTAAAAACTTGCGCCGTATACAGGGCGTCGCTCAAAGCGTCATGAAACGGTATATTCATCTCTATACCCAAAAGCTCTACGGCATTTTTCAGCCCTACACTTCTGCCCTTGCCGTATTTCAGATATTTTTGGGTCAAATGCTGTACATCTATATATTCGGCTGTTACGCTGCCGTTTATTATACCGTGATAACCAAGGTTTCTGTAAAGCGCTCTTATATCACTGTTGCCCCAGACACAGTATATTTTGCTGTCGCCTACAAATTCTTTGAATTTTTCATATGCTTCATCAAAATATGGTGCATCTTTAAGAGCGCTTTCGGTTATACCCGTGATTTTTGATACATACGGATGCATCCGCTTGTATATCTGCGGTTTAATAAAAGTTGAGAACCTGTCGATCTCCTCCATATCGCTGTTAAGTCTGACCGCTCCTATCTGTATTATCTCAAACCTGCAAGCCGGGTCTGACTGCATATGTTCGTCGGGGAAATCATATGCCTGATTAAATTCCGTATCCAATGCTGTGTACATATTCTTTTACCTCTGTTTATATCATTCTATTATCGATTTGACGGTTTCTATAAATGCATCCCTTAACTTTGTATTGACACTGTTTTGTTTATATGCCACCACAAGAGTCCAACTGAATCCGTCCCTTATGCTGTAATATTTGGGCGGTTTGACAAGGCCGGCAAATCTGACAGTACTCTCGGGTACAAACGAAAACCCCGCACCACCGGCGGAAAGCCTTAACGCCGTGTCGATACTGCCTGTTTCCATAACTATTTTTGGTTTTATACCGGCGCTTATAAAAAGGCTGTCCATAAGCTGCCTTATCCGCTGTTCGGGATGCATGAGTATAAAACTTTCCTCACTCAGAAATTTAAGATCGATCATGGGATAGCGGCTGTTTTCCCTTATGACTTCGTGCGGCGAATAAAAATCCGGTGGAGCGGCAAGAAACAGTTCCTCGGTCAATATCGGCGTATAATCTATATTCTTGTTCTGTATCGGCAAATTTATCATACACAGATCGATTTTCCCCTCAAGCAGCATATTTTCAAGCTGAAACGAGGTCGCCTCCGTTATATTAAGTTCAACGCCCGGATATTTTTGCTTGAACACAGGCAATATCGCAGGCAGCGGATTCGACGCCTTTGACGGTGTAAGCCCAAGATTCAGCCTGCCCGCTTTCAATTGGGAAGTTTCTCTTATTTTTCTGTTCAGATTATCCAGTATATTCAAGATATTAAGCGCCGCTTCGACATACATCTCGCCTTCATAAGTCAAAGCTATGGGGTTTGTCGAACGGTCGAATATGGTAAAACCTATCTGACTTTCCAACCTATTTATATATTGGCTGAGCGATGGCTGCGAAATAAACAGTTTTTTTGCCGCACGAGAAAAGTTCCGTTCCTCAACTATCGTCAGCACATACTCAAATTGTTTAAGATCCATAAAATTGCTCCTTATATCAAAAATATTTGACAACGTGTATATTATGGTATTTTATAAAGTTATAACATTTATCCTATAATATTTATAAAAATTTAATATTACAAAAAATCTTATATTTATAGTACAATGAAAAGTAAGAAATTACAACATTTTTTATAAAAATTTTTCAAAAAATTTAGGAGGTCAGGTGTTAAATGAGTAGGATCGATAAAGTCAACGAGCTTATTGCATGGCGAAGCGCCGAACATCCCAAGGAACGCGCACGCCTTGATATGCTTTTTGACGAAAACAGCTTTGTCGAAATAGGCGCACACAATACCGATGCTGGCGTTGCCACAGGTTACGGCACGATCAACGGTGAATTGGTATATGCTTTTTCGCAGGAAGGCGCAGTCAGCGTTGCTCATGCAAAAAAAATCGCCAATATATACGGCCTTGCAGTCAAAATGGGCAATCCCATAATCGGTATACTTGACAGTAAAGGCGTTGCAATGAAAGAGGGGCTTGATGTTCTTGAGGCTTTCGGTATAATACTTAAAACTCAGTCCGAGGCGAGCGGCGTTATCCCTCAGATTTCAATCATTGCAGGC
>CANRCU010000225.1 GCA_947629215.1 uncultured Clostridia bacterium | reverse complement strand
CGCTTATGAGTTTGTGAAAGCTGCGCTTGAAAAAGGCAAAAGCGTCTGTACTTCAAATAAGGCGCTTGTTGCGAAATACGGTTCCGAGCTTCTTAGGGTGGCAAAAGAAAACGCTGTCAATTTCCTTTTTGAGGCAAGCGTTGGCGGCGGTATACCTATAATACGCCCGCTGAATAAAAGCATTACCTCGGATATTATTTATGAGATAACGGGCATACTTAACGGCACAACAAATTATATGCTCACAAAAATGACCGACGAAGGTCTTGATTATGACGATGTGCTGAAAGATGCGCAGGCAAAGGGTTATGCGGAACGCAATCCCGCAGCCGATGTGGAAGGACATGACACCTGCCGCAAAATAGCTATACTTGCTTCGATAGCAACAGGCAAAGAGGTCAATTTTGAAGACATATATACCGAGGGTATAACTAAAATTACAAAAACGGATATAGACTATGTCAAAAAAATGGGCAAGTCGATCAAACTTTTTGCAACGGCAAAATTCACCGATAACGGTATGTGGGCAAGGGTCGCACCCGTCATCATCGATCCGACGCATCCGCTCAGTATGGTAAACGGTGTGTTCAACGGTATACTTGTCAAGGGCAATATGCTGGGCGACGTTATGTTCTATGGTCAGGGCGCAGGCAAGCTGCCGACGGCAAGCGCCGTTGTGAGCGATATTGTCGATGCGATAAAGCACAAGCACGTTAATCTTGGTCTTAGCTGGTCAGAGGAGAAGAAAGAACTGCTTGATATAAATAAGGTCGATGTAAGCAAATTTGTCAGAGTGGCATATAATGTCAAGGCAGAGGCTCTTGCTGCTGTTGAACAGCTGTTCGGCGTCAGCGACGAAATAGAAACGGAAAGCGCAAAAGGCGAGTTTGCTTTTGTGACACCCGTTATGACCGAAGGTGAGATAGAAAGACGTCTTTCCGACCTTGAAAATACAGACGGCATAAGCGGTATTTTAAGCAAGATAAGAATAAATTGACCGATATATTGACCGATTTTTCATCGGCAGAAAGTACGGATATTATTGAAAATATTCTTGTGATTTGGAGGAAACAGTCGTGCTAATAGTAAAAAAATTCGGCGGCAGTTCTGTTGCCAATGCAGAGAGAATAAAGCATGTTGCGGAAGTGATAGTTGACAGTTATAAACAGGGCAACAAGGTCGTAGTGGTGCTGAGCGCACAGGGCGACACCACAGACGAGCTTATCGAAAAAGCCAACGAGATAAATCCACATGCAAGCAAGCGAGAAATGGATATGCTGCTTGCAACGGGCGAACAGCAGTCTGTTGCGCTTATGGCAATGGCAATACAGGCTTTGGGCTACCCCGTTATCTCACTTAATGCTTTCCAGTGTAAAATAACATCCAATTCAAACCACAGCAATGCCCGTATAAAGGACATTGCCACGGAAAGGATCGAAAACGAGCTTGAACAGAAAAATATCGTTATAATAACGGGTTTTCAGGGCATAAACAGGCATCTGGACGTAACAACGCTCGGCAGGGGCGGTTCGGATACATCGGCAGTTGCGCTTGCGGCAAAACTTCATGCGGATATATGCGAAATATATACCGACGTCGACGGTGTTTACACAGCCGATCCACGTGTTGTCAAAACAGCAAGAAAATTGCCCGAAATAACCTATGACGAGATGCTTGAAATGGCGAGCCTTGGCGCGCAGGTGCTGCATAACCGTTCGGTAGAGCTTGCAAAGAAATACAATGTGAATTTGGTGGTGCGTTCCAGTATGACAGACGCGGAGGGTACCGTTGTTAAGGAGGAAACAAAAGTGGAAAAAATGTTGGTCAACGGTGTTGCCGTGGATAAGAACGTTGCGAGGATCTCTCTTGTGGGTGTAAAAAATGAACCCGGCACGGCATTCAAGCTGTTTTCTATATTAAGTAAAGAAAAAATAAGCGTGGACATAATTATCCAGTCGATAGGCCGTGACGATAAAAAGGATATTTCTTTCACGACCACACGCGAAGACCTTGAACGCACAATAAAGGCGCTCAACGATAATAAGCAAAGACTTGGTTTTACCGATATAAGCTATAATGACAAGGTCGCAAAAGTATCTATAATCGGCGCAGGTATGGCAACAAATTCGGGCGTTGCCGCCAAATTGTTTGAGGCGACCTACGATGCAGGCATCAACGTAAATATGATCTCAACTTCGGAGATAAAGATCTCTTTGCTTGTTGACGAAAGGGACGTTGACAGAGCCGCTGTTGCGATACACGATAAATTTATTACAGAAGATATTAAGCTTTAATATTGCCAATGACTCAACGGGGTTTTTGTAAACGGTATTTTATGTTATTTGCGTCATACAGGAGTATATAACTCCTTCCTAACACAAAATCTTTGTCAGAAATCGACGGTTATGAGTACAAATATTATTGACGACCGAAATCAAATAATTATTTTTTTAGGCAGTGGGGGCATTGCTCTCCGCTGCCTGTTTTGTATTATCATGTTTTATGGAGGGAACACCATGTATGTAAAGGACAGAATGAACAAAAAAGTTGTTTTTGTGTCTGAAAATTTATCTGTTGCAAAGGCATTAGCCGCAATGAATGAAAGCAATCACAAGCGTTTGCCTGTGGTGGATGCGCAGAACAAACCTATAGGTGTTATAGACCGCAGAAGTATAGATGCTTTGGGTACGGCAAGGTTTGTGCTTGCAAATACCAAAATAACGGACATTATGGATTCGGGGCTGTTTAAAGTCAGTGAAGAAATGCTTGTGGAGGACTGCGCTCTTGTAATGAAAGACAATAAGACAGGCTTTTTGCCCGTAGTTGATAAAAACGGCATATTAACGGGCGTTATAACAAGTTATGATATGTTTAAGGGATTGATGAAGCTGATGGATATTAAGGGCGAAGGCTGCCGTTGTATAGTAGAGGGCAGAGAGATCGGGAAAATAACCGAAGTCTTATCGGATTGCGATATAAGAAGTATTTATACCGATGAGGAAAATACGGTCGTAAAGTTTGATACAAATGATTTTGAAAATGCAAAGAAAAAACTTGAAGAACAGTTCAATGTGCTTTACATAAAAAACCGGTTTTAAGTTATGAAAGAAGAAATAAGACGGTTTATAGCCGATGCAAGGGATGAGAAGTATGCCGAATTTCAGTGTAAGCTCTCACCTAACACGCCAAAAAGCGAGATAATGGGTGTAAGAATGCCCGTGCTGCGTTCGTATGCAAAACAGCTGAATAAAAACGGACTGACGAGGTTGGGTTACAAGCCCGAATATTATGAAGAAAAGCTGCTTGACGGTATGCTTATCGGGCTGACAAAAGTGACGGACAGCGCTGTGTTCAAAAAAACAATAATAAGCTATCTGCCGTATATAACGGACTGGGCGGTATGTGACATATTCTGCGGCGGTCTTAAACAGACAAAAAAATTTGCCGACGAAATACTTGAACTGCCGACGGCGCTTGTCCGTTCCGAGGCAGAGTTTGAAGTACGTTTTGCCGCAGTAATGCTTTTGACCTATTATCTTGACAAAAAGTATATCGACAACACACTTATGTTGCTGAAAGAGGCAAAGCATGACGGATATTATGCAAAAATGGCTGTGGCATGGGCTGTGTCGGTCGCTTTTACAAAGGATTACAGCAAAACATTGCTCTTTCTGAAAACGTCGGGGCTTGATAAATTTACACATAATAAGGCTATACAAAAAGCGCGTGAATCTTATCGGCTGACCGACGAACAGAAAGAGGAGCTGAAACGTTACAGGCAATAGACTTATTTGGGCGGAAGTACCTCGTCGGCGATGTTTGCCTGCATAATTTCGGACGGGACACTTTGCGTCTGATTATGGGCTATGATAGCTTTGGCATACAGCGCGTATGGCGAAATATTGTAAAGCGGCATTATACCGCTGTCAAGCAGTCGGGAAGTGCTTTCGTAAATATCGCCGTCGGGGTTTTTGAGCGAACCGAAATATATGGGTATATCGGCTTTGCGGCATTTTTCCGAAAATGCTGCAAGGCTTGTTTTTTTACCGCTTACACAGGCTGTTCCGGC
>CANRCU010000224.1 GCA_947629215.1 uncultured Clostridia bacterium | reverse complement strand
CGGAAGAATACCTGCGCCCATACACAGCTTTAAAAACTGACTACTCTTTAGAGGAGGGAAATTATGAACGGTCTGACTTGTAAAAGTGTTTTGCATTATTTTGAAGAAATCAATAAAATCCCCCGTGGTTCGGGCAATGAGAAGGCGATAAGCGACTACTTGGCGGATTTTGCCAAAAGCCGAAAATTGACCGTGCATCAGGACAGCGCCAATAATATCATAATAAAAAAACCGGGCACTTTCGACCTTGAAAATGCAGCGCCTGTTTGCATACAAGGTCATATGGATATGGTTTGCGAAAAAAAAGACGGTGTTGTGCATGACTTTACAAAAGACCCGATAAAAGTGATATATGACGGCCAATATATCCATGCCGACGGCACTACCTTGGGCGCCGATGACGGCATTGCCGTAGCTATGGCGCTTGCCCTGCTTGACAGCAGTGATATAACGCACCCTCCGCTTGAGGTGCTTATAACCACCGATGAAGAAGTGGGTATGCTTGGTGCGGCAAAATTCGACCCGTCGCTTATTTCGGCAAGGAAACTTTTGAATATAGATTCCGAACAAGAGGGGGTATTTACCGTCGGCTGCGCAGGCGGTTGCAAGACCCACTCACATATACCCGTGAAATATATTTCAAATACAAAGCCTGCATACCGTATAGGCGTAAGCGACCTTAAAGGCGGTCATTCGGGTATAGAGATACACAAAGAGCGCGGGAACGCGAACAAGCTCATATTCAGAATATATAATATGCTCAAACAGGAATTTGCGGATATTTCCGCTGCGTCCGTGAATGGAGGAGCAAAGGACAATGCAATACCTCGTTCGGCTGAAATGACGGTAACGACGTCTGCGCCTTACGAAGATATATGCGAGCATATAAAAATTATTCAAAAAACGATTTTGAATGAATTAAAAGACAAAGATGTGTTAACAATAAATATTGAAAAAACAACTGCAGAAAAGGTCTTTGATACCGACAGCGCAAAGCGTGTTTCGGCATTTGCGGCGCTTGTGCCGAATGGTGTGCTGAATAACAATTTACAGCTTGGTATGCCCGAAACTTCAAACAATCTTGGCGTTGTTATACAGCATGAAAGCGAAGTTGAATTTATCTGCGCTTTACGCAGCGGAACATCAAGCCTGAAAGCGGAATTGCGTTCATCGATAGAACAGCTTACCGATATTTGCGGCGGAGAATTTGATGCCGCAGGCGATTACCCCGCATGGGAATATAGATCCGTATCGCCTTTGCGTGAGTTGTTTGTAAAAGAATATACCGTGCTGTATGGCAGCGAACCGACTGTGGAAACCGTTCATGCGGGGCTTGAATGCGGACTTATAGGCGAAAAAATACCCGATATGGATATGATCTCCTTCGGGCCCGATCTGCTTGATATTCACACGCCCGACGAACGCGCGGATATAATGTCCGTCGAAAGAGTCTGGAATTTTCTGAAAGAAATACTTAAAAAATTACAATAACGGAGCTTGCATATGAAAACCCGTATAAACAGGAAGTATATATATGTGATTTTGTATATCGCGGCAATATTTGCCGTGATATACGGCTGTAAATACATTATGGACGCGCTTGTCTATGCCGTCACAAACCTCAATAGCCTGCTTTTTGATCTGACATCGGCGGCAGGCAGGATATTGAGTGTTTTTATAATTGTGGTCATGGGTTTTGTCTTTGCGTATGTGCTTGAACCTGCTGTTGCATTTTTCCAGAAACATCTGAAAATCAAACGTATCTATTCCGTTACTTTACTCTATTTTCTCATTATTCTCTTGACTGCTCTGATAATATATGCCGTTATACACAAAATAGGTTTTTATGACAGAAATAATATCACAAATGCGTTTTACCTTGCATATATGCATTACAAAAAACAATTCATCGATTTATACAATGATTTCTATGCTTTGATACGAAAGTATGATTTCGGCGGTATTTTTTATACAATATCGGATATTGTTAATAATGTGGATATAGATTTTCTCGGCATAGTCCGTCTTATCGGCAAATGGTCTGTAAATATATTTTTGAGCCTTATAGTTGCTTTTTATTTTTTAAAGGATAAAACACGTATTCTCTTCGGCATGAACAAATATTTAGATATAATTTTTCCCGATAAGGCGGTATATGCGATAAAAAACGTATTTGGCAGCATACATGAGGTCTTTTCGGGATATATAAGAGGTCAGCTTACGGACGCTCTGCTGATGTCCGTGCTTATAGCCTGTTCTCTGAGTATATTAAAAATACCGTTTGCCGTTCCGATAGGCATTTTATCGGGTTTTACAAATATAATACCTTTTTTCGGGGCAATAATGGGGTTCTTTCTTTCCGTAGTTACAGCCCTGATAAGCAGCGGTGTTTTAAAAGCGGTAATTGCAGGTGTTGTAATGCTTGTTTTGCAGCAGATAGACAGCATTATAATAGTTCCGCGTATAGTCGGTGACAATGTCAGCTTAAGCCCTGTTATGGTGATAATAGCGCTTGCCATTGCAGGCAATATATTCGGCATCTGGGGTATGGTCTTTGCAGTACCCGTTACGGCGCTTATTAAAACTTTTATAAAAAAATGGCTGTCAAAACTTGAAAACAAGAAGTTTGACAGCCAAAAAATATAAAATTACCAAAAAACCGATATACCGTTCTGACAGAGTATGGGCTTATTCCGCCAACACTATCCTTTTTAAAATGACATCTCTGCCGTTAATTATCTTGCAATTTCCGCTTTTACATTCGGGGCAGAGGTAGTCATGAGCAGCGTCGGGGGTATAATCACAGCCGCAGTTTTTACAATGAGCTTTTACATCGACAATTTCGACTTCCAGCTCCGAATTTTCGAGTACGGTCCCCTGTATGGCTGTTTTATAGTATTTTTGCATATAGTATGGTTCAATACCGGTCATTTTGCCTACGCTGACGATTATTTTCTCTGCCTTGCCGACTTTTTGTTCTTGTACAGTTCTTGCCGCAAGATTAACAAGCCTGACAATGTAGCTCATCTCATGCATCAGAGGTCAATGAAATACTGCATTACGGTGTAGCCGTCGGGTATGAAAAGACCCGTTGATTTTGCGGTTTCTTCGCTTAAATGGCTTACACTTGTGCTTGTGCCGTCCACGGATTTTTTGTATATCATAAACGGCACGGGGTCGTTGGTATGTGTTCTTACGGAAAGCGGAGTAGCGTGGTCGGGAAGTATCATTACTTTATAATCGTCATATTCGTCAAGTTTTTTAAGCAAAGGCGCAAGTATCTTATTGTCTATAAGTTCAAGCGACTTCTTTTTGTTTTCTATCTCGTGTCTGTGACCGCATTCATCGGGCGCTTCAACATGGATATAAACAAAGTCCTGTCCGTTTTCAAATTCGTTTATGGCTGCCTGCGCTTTGCCGTCAAAATTGGTGTCTATATAACCTGTTGCACCATCTACGTTTATAACGTTCATACCCGTAAATTTGCCGATGCCTTTCAAAAGGTCGACTGCCGATACCATAGAGCCTTTAAGACCATATTTTTCGGTAAAGTTTGTAAGCGGTTTACGGACGCCCTCTCCCCAGAACCACATACTGTTTGCGGGGCGCAGACCTCTTGCCTCACGCGCTTTGTTTACCGGATGCTCTTTAAGCAGAGCATATGACTTTACCATCATATCGTAAAGTTTTTTTGCGTTTGGATGTTCGGGCAGATGTCCTTTTACGGGTCTGCCGGTTATATCGTGTGGCGGTGTAAGTGTGCCTACATCAAGCGTTCCGTTGTTCCAGATAAGGCAATGGCGGTAGCTGACGCCGCTGTAAAGCCGAAATTCGTCATTGTTAAAGTGTTCGCCGAGGTATTCTATCAGTTGGGCTGCCTCTTCCGTGGAAATATCATCCGCACAATAGTCAAGAATGGTTTTGTCGCTGTACTCCGGTTCATCGGAAACGGTGACGAGGTTGCAGCGGAAAGAAACATCGGTAGGTTTCATATCTATGCCGATGCTGCCTGCCTCCAGAGGAGAACGTCCCGAATAATATACCTTCGGATCATAGCCCATAACAGAAAGGTTTGCAACATCACTGCCTGGCTTCATAT
>CANRCU010000223.1 GCA_947629215.1 uncultured Clostridia bacterium | reverse complement strand
CGGCTGCCTCGTGCAGTGTTTTTACGACCTCCGAGCTGAGCGGGAGCGTAACATCGCCTATACCAAGGCGGATAATGCTTTTGTCGGGGTTTTCACGCTGAAAAGCGTCTACTCTTTTTGCTATCTCGCTGAAAAGGTAGCTCTCTTTAAGATCAAGGTAGTTTTCGTTTAATTTAGCCATTGTTTTTCCTCCTGTATATTATCGGGATATTATTTGTATTCAAGCGCTTTTCTTACGGCTGCAAGCTTTACACAGACACAGAATAATTCCATTGCCTTTTCAAGCTCGTCGCAGGTAGGATAGGAAGGCGCTATTCTTATATTGCTGTCCATGGGGTCATTACCGTAGGGATAGGTAGCGCCTGCGTTTGTCAGCACAAGTCCTGCTTCTTTTGCAAGACGCACCGTTTCCTTTGCGCAGTGAGGCAAAGTATTTACAGAAACAAAATATCCGCCGAGGGGTTTTACCCATTTAAGCATATCGTTGTCGGAAAATTCGTGTCTGAGCGTTTCGAGTACGATATTGAATTTCGGCCTTAATTCGTCTGCAAGTTTTGACATATGCGCAAGCATACCGTCCACGTTTTTGAAAAAGTGAAATACCCTTAGCTGGTTCAGTTTGTCATAGCCTATTGTCTGACGTCCAAAGTGCTGCTTTATCTCTTTTATGTAATCATCGCCGGCGGCCACGAGCGCAACACCCGAACCGGGGAATGTTATTTTTGAAGTGGAGAAAAAGTAAAGTATACGGTTTTCTGTGTTGAAACGGCGGCAGGCGTCAAAGATATTGTAAAGGGATACCTGCTTGAACACATGGTGTATGCCGTATGCGTTATCCCAGAAAATTTTGAAATCCTCGGCTGCCGTTTCCATACGCGCAAGCCTTAACACGGTCTCGTCGCTGTAACAAGTGCCGTCGGGGTTTGAATATAAAGGCACGCATAAAATTCCCTTTACGCTTGCGTCGGTCTTGACTATGCTTTCAACCATGTCCATATCGGGACCGTCTTTTTTCATGGGTACATTTATCATTTCAAAGCCAAATTCTTCACAAATGGCAAAATGACGGTCGTATCCGGGTACAGGGCATAAAATTTTTACTTTGTCAAGCTTGCCCCAAGGTGTAGAACCGAGGCTGCCGAACATATAGAGCCTTGCCATTGAGTCGTATATAAGGTTAAGGCTTGAGTTGCCGCCTATTATCATATTGGCTTCGGGAATATCCAACAACTTGCCGAAAAGGTGCTTTACCTCGCTTATACCGTCAAGTATACCGTAATTGCGGGCGTCTATGCCCTGTTCGGTCATATAGTTATCAAGCGGTTCGGTAAGTATGCCGTTGCTCAGATTGAGCTGGTCGCCCGAGGGTTTGCCGCGCGACATATCCAAAGCGATATTTCTATCTTTTAATGCGTTATACTGTAGGGCATACTTCTTCTCCAATTCAAGAAGCTGCGCTTTTGTGTTAGATGCAAGTGACATCATGACAAACACTCCTTTGGGATTTTTGAATTTTATTGATTTAATAATTGCAAAATAATATCTCTTTCCATTATACATTTATAAGACGGAATATGTCAAGCAAAACAGAAAATTATTTTTTATAAAAAAGTAAACAACGGGATATTTGTACAATTTTAAAAGTTGTTGGGGCTGAGTTGCCGACAGCGGGATTTTACAATAACGGGATAGTAATCCTGCATAAAGATGTATTTTCATAATCAAAGATATTCAACGGATTCTGACGAAGCCTTTGTATTCGGCGGAAGCTTGTACTCCCCACCGAATACAACATTAAGATCCCACCGCCTAAGAAACGGGGCCTTACTCAATCGATAAAAGTACCGCCGGACTTTCAAAAAACTTTGTTTATACTTCTGCTTAATGTCGAAAAATTTCTGACAGGTATTTTTAACATTCAAAAATATGTTGTTTTTTTGTCGGTTCTAAGGTATAATAGAACAGAAAACAAGTCTGAGCAGGTGATTTGGGTGGAAAAAAAACAAGATCTCAGGGTGAAAAAGACAAAAGCGGCTATACACAACGCTTTTTTGGAGCTTCTTGCCGAAAAAGGCTTCGGCAGTATAACCGTCAAGGATATTGCCGAAAGCGCTGAAATAAACCGCAAGACCTTTTATTTTCACTATGATACAAAAGAAGATGTTTACAACGAAATAATGACCGAAGTGCTGGATTCCATTTCAAGGCAGTCCATATTTGAAACGCTTTCGCATTCCGAACCGCATAAACAGCAGGAGTTGATAGTGCTTTTTCTGAAACGCTTCAAAATGCACAAACGGGAAATACTCATATTTATGAATGACGACACAAACACCGCATTTAACGACAATCTCAAAAAAAGGCTGCAAAAAGCGCTTGTCGCCGAAGAAGCCGCTTTGAAGCGTCTTAAAAACGACGGTACGCTTTTTCAGCTGCTGACAGACGTTTATTTTGATAATTTTACAAGGGTGCTGAAATGGTGGCTCGAAAGCGGACAGGACGATCCAATGCTTTTTATAGGAACAATAATGATGCTTTTTTCGAGCGAACCGTTGGAAATGCTTGGTTTAAAGGTGGAAACTCTGAATGAATACGGTAACATACATTGAACATTCGGGCTTTTTGCTCGAAACGGACGACAGGGCGCTGATGTTTGATTATTTTGAGGGAGAAATACCCAAAACCGAAAAACCGCTCTATATTTTTGCAAGTCACAGACATCACGACCATTTTAACAGCAAAATAATGGATATGCCGTGCGAAAGGCTGATACTTTCGTCGGATATACGTGTCAGACCGAACGAAAGGACGGTAAAACTTGGCGTGAACAAAAGCGCCGACATTGACGGTATGCATATCAGAACGCTGAGATCGACCGACGAGGGCGTTGCTTTTATAATAGAATATAAAAGTATGGTTTTTTATCATGCAGGCGATCTGAACGACTGGTACTGGAAAGAGGAAAGCGAAAATTGGAACAGCAAGATGACCGAAAGCTACCGTAGGATAATTACCGAGGGCTTTAATGGCATAAATACCGTGGACATTGCTTTTTTGCCCGTAGACGGCAGGCTCGAGGAATACAGCGACAGGGGAGCGGATTTTTTTCTTGAAAATATAAGAACAAAAGATGTGTTCCCTATGCATTTCTGGCGTGATTACAACGTACCGGAAAGATTTTGCCGAAAACACGGCAATGCGCATAAAATAACAAAAGCGTCGCAGACTTTTGTGCTGAACGGCGGACAGGACATATAATAAAGGAGGAAAACAATATGACATTCAAAATGGTACACGAAAATTACAATGTTTACGACCTTGAAAAATCTATGCGTTTTTACGAAGAGGCTTTGGGGTTGAAAGAAAAACGCAGAAAAAACGCCGAGGACGGCTCTTATACAATAGTTTTTATGGGGAATGACAGCTCGGAATTTGAGATAGAGCTGACGTGGCTGCGCGACATGAAAAGGCCTTATGATTTGGGCGACTGCGAATTTCATCTTGCATTTCGTGTAGACGATTTTGACGCAGCTTATAAAAAACATAAGGAAATGGGCTGTATCTGCTTTGAAAACACGGCTATGGGCATATATTTCATAACCGACCCCGACGGCTACTGGCTGGAAATAGTTCCGACAAGATAAATAAACCATAAATCCTACAGAATATAAATATTTACTTGAAAAAAAATTTTTTCGTGGTATAATAAAGGTATAATAGAAAAAATTGTGCTATTGGGCATACGCTCTTATAAAGGTGAAAATTATGCAAAAATTATTAAGACGAAAAAACAGCATACGCAGGAAAGTTCTGGTTGTCGACGATGAGCTTATAAACCGTAGGCTTCTCGGCTTTATAGTAAGCCGTGATTATGATGTACTCTATGCCGAAAACGGTGTACAGGCGCTTGATATAATAAAGGAAAACGAAAAGAAACTTTCGCTCATACTGCTCGATCTTTTTATGCCTGAGATGAACGGCTATGAACTGCTCAAACTTTTGCATGCAGATCAGAATTTGAGGCGTATACCGGTTATCGTGCTTACTTCCGAAAAAAGTGCCGAGGTAGAGAGTTTGCAGCTTGGCGCTGCGGATTTTATAC
>CANRCU010000222.1 GCA_947629215.1 uncultured Clostridia bacterium | reverse complement strand
TTTATAATGCTTGATATGGATAATTTCAAAAAAATAAACGATACGCTCGGTCATAAAAAGGGCGATGAATTATTGATAGATTTTGCAAAGCTTTTGCGCAAAATGACAAATTCTAAATTCATAATCGGCAGATTGGGCGGTGATGAATTTGCTCTGTTTACCGTTGCGGAAAATCAGGACAAAGACGAATTCAAGAATATTATCTCACATCAGCTTGAAGCGCTGAAAAACGAATTTATGGCAGAATTTAAAGAGTATAACGAAACGTGCAGTCTGTCTGTAAGCGCGGGCGCTTTTGTATCGCTGAACAAGGATATAAACTATAACGAGCTTTACACAAAGGCGGATTCGGCTTTGTATCAATCAAAACAAATGGGCAAAAATACATATACCGTTGTATAACAAGAGGGTGAAGTTTTGAGATCAAAAAAATGTATATTGACAATTTTGCTGCTCAGCCTCTGCTCAAGCGCTTGTTCTTCTTCAAGTGCTTTGGTGGATTATAATAACAACAATAAGGATATTGCGCAAATATCTTTCTCTTGGTGGGGTAATGACGACAGGATCTCGTATACTCTTGACGGTGTGGATATATTTTGCGAACAAAATCCCAATATAGATGTCAAATGCAAATATGGCGTATGGACGGGTTATGATATGCGTCAGAATATTTATATGCTCTCCAATGAATCGCCCGATGTCATGCAAATAAATTTTGACTGGATACAGAGTTATTCGCCCGACGGCGACGGCTTTTATAACATTTATGACCTTGCGGACGAAGTTGATCTGTCAAATTTTTCAGAACAGGATTTGAGCTATGGCGAAGGTGTCGGAAAGTTAAACGCTATTCCGATAGCCCTGAATACACATTGTATTTTTGTAAATAAAGATATATATTCCAAGTACGGTCTTGATATACCCAAAAGTTGGGACGATTATTTCAAGGCTGCCGAAGTTATGCGCAATGACAATGTCTATCCGATAAGTATGGGCAATAAACCCTTGTTTTTCTTTTTGCTTGCCTATTTTGAGCAGACCACAGGCAAATCAGCCTGCGACGAAGACGGGGCGCTTGTGCTTACTAAGGATGATATAAAAATTATGCTTGAGTTTTACAGCAGGCTTATGGATGAAAAGGTACTCATGCCTGTGATTGACTCTGATTATGCGTCGCTTGCAAACGGACATTCGGCGGCTACAATGCGTTGGATAAGCGGTACACAGACCACATTTGACGGTCTTTTCAAGAAAAATGTCGATATAGAGGTCGCACCGTATCCTACAATAAGCGGCAATATAGACAGCACCGAGCATCTTGGCTGGTATGTAAAACCCGCAACCTTGCTTGCTGTCAGCAAAAATACCGAAAATCCCAAAGAAGCCGCTAAACTGCTTGATTTTCTGCTTAACAGCAAGGATATGGCTTTGCTGCAAAAAACCGAAAAAGGTATACCTATAAGCAGATCTGCTATAGAGGTACTCAGCGAAAGCGGTGAGTTTGAGAATAATATTGATTATACCGCAACGGAGCGTATGCTGAATGATGAAGATAAAATGACAGTAATGTATCCTATACTTGAAAAGACAGATGTTTATAAAACTTTTTATGATGAAGCGGCATATTATGTTTATAAAGAAAAATCATTGGACGAAGTAACGGATAAAATTTATGATCTATTTTATAATAAAGGTTCCCAAAAATAAATTTTGACAGTTATATCAAAGGCTTTTGCCGACCGATGGGTCTTGGCAAAAGCCTTTTTGTAATACTGTAAAATTATCTCAAAGCAGTATGCAGATTATACCGCCGCTGCCTTCATTTACTATCTTTTCTATAGTCCCACGGAATTTATCACGTACATCTTCGGGCAGATGTGTGAGTTTTACCCTTAAATCATCCTCTATCAATTCGCCGACGCTTTTACCGAATATTTTGTAATCCATAAATTCTTCGGTATCGGCAAGATATTCGGCAAGATCTCTGCTTTGGCTCTCGCTGCCGACTACGGGCGCGACATCGGTTTCCACACCCGTTTTTATCATGTGTATGACAGGCGCTTTTGCCTTTATGCTTACACCGTAACCGCTGCCTTGCTTGATGACTTGCGGTTTTTCGGTCTTAATATCGCTCATTTGCGGTGTTACTATGCCATACCCGTTAAGATTGACCTGTTCCAAAGCATCTTTGATAACATCATAGTTTCGTTTGGCGGCAGTAAGCTCTTTCAAAGCCGAGATCAGCTTATATTCGTCCTCTATCTCCGTCCCCGTGGTTTCTGATAACATTTTATAGAACAAACTGTCCTCAAGTCCTAATTCCAGCTCGCCCACACCTGTGCCAAGATTCAGCACCTGTAAGTATGCGCTGCATATGTTGCTGTTTTTAAATCCGTTCAGATTTTCCTTTATCTGGTAGAGATATTTAATATCCTTAACGGCATTTTTTATATGTGAGATAATATTGCTTTTAAGCCAATGATCAAGCGGCAGTGTTTCTACCCATTTAGGCAGTTTGATATGCATTTCCGACAAGGGAAATTCATACAGCAGTTTTTCGAGTATTTCCGTTATGTTTTCTTCCTTTAGTTGCAAACAGCTTATGGGCAGCACGGGTACACCGTAATTCGCCGACAAATCGGCTGCAAGCTGTTGTGTTTCTTTGGAATATGGCGCAGAAGTATTCAGCACCACAACAAACGGTTTTGCCATTTCTTTAAGTTCGCGTATAACACGTTCTTCGGGTAGGATATAATCCTCGCGCGGAATATCCGAGAAACTGCCGTCGGTCGTTACAACTATACCGATGGTGGAATGTTGTGTTATAACTTTGTTTGTGCCTATTTCGGCAGCTTGTTCAAACGGAAGTTTTTCGTCCGACCATGGGGTAGAAACCATTCGCGGACTGTCGCCTTCCATATGACCGTTGGCGCTTTTGACAAGATAGCCCACACAATCTATGAGCCGTACATTACAGGTCAGGTCGTCGGCTAAATTCAGCTGTACACCCTCGCTTGGCACAAACTTGGGTTCGGTCGTCATAATGGTCCTGCCTTGCGCGCTTTGCGGCAGCTCGTCCTCGGTGCGCTGCTTGTCATATGTATCGGATATTTGCGGCAGTACCGCAAGATCCATAAAACGCCTTATAAACGTGGATTTGCCGGTTCTTACCGGACCGACCACACCTATGTAAATATCTCCCTTTGTTCTTGTCGCTATGTCTTTATATATGCTTTGATCCATAATTCCCCTCCGTTATGTACATCAGTATTTTTAAACAATATATGTAACAAAGAGAAAATATATGCAATCATTTTGCAAGCGTAAGTGTAAACGTAAACTCACAGCCCTTGCCAATATCACTTTTCAGCGTTATTGTTTCATTATGTACTTTAATGAACTCACGCACTATCGACAAACCAAGCCCCGTGCCTTTTTTGTCTTTTCCGCGCGATACATCGACCTTATACAAGCGGTCAAAAACTTTTTTCTGTTCTTCTTTCGATACGCCTTTACCGTTGTCTTTGACAGTTACAAGTACTTTTTTGCCGTCGCGGGACGGGCGGGTCATAATACAGATAATGCCGTATTTATACGTGAATTTTAGCGCATTGTCGACAAGATTATATATAACACGCTGTATTTTTTCTTCGTCAGCCGATACAAGGCAATGTTCGTTGTAAAAATCCGTGCTGATGTTTATAAGCAGGTTTGCCGCGCGTTCTTCAAACGGTTCAAGCGTTTTTGCCGCAAGTTCGTTAATATCAAAAGTTTTGATATTAAGTTTTTCGCTTTCTTCAAGTTTGTTTATTTCAAGCATATTGTTGGCAAGTTTTGCAAGCCTGTCTGTTTCGTCCATGATTATATGCAGATACCTGTCCCTTTTATCCTCGGGTATGGTACCGTCCATAATGGCTTGCAAAAATCCCCTCATAGACGTGAGCGGCGAACGCAGGTCATGCGATATGTTTGAGAGAAATTCACGCCTGCTTTTTTCCTGAAGATATAGGCTTGAAGCCATTTCGTTGAAACTGTTTGCAAGCTGACCTATTTCGTCATCATAGTTTACGGGTATGCGTTTTTCAAAATCTCCGCTTGCTATGACTTTTGCCGCCTCGCTCATCTCTTTAAGAGAGTTGGAGATGGATTTTG
>CANRCU010000221.1 GCA_947629215.1 uncultured Clostridia bacterium | reverse complement strand
CTTCAGCTTTATTGCGGAATTGTTAAGCCGCTTTATATCGTCAAAATCCGCTTCATCCATACGTTTTATAACGCTGCCGCAAATTTTTGTCACACCGAAACTTTCCAAAGTTGCCTTAAAATCGTCGGGATCGTAGACCGTATTTTTATAAAAGCATACATTTTCGTCATCATGTAAAAAAGGATGCGTATGAAAATCGGTCACCTGCATAATAACATCTCCTTCCAAGGCGGCAAGACCACCCTGTGTTCCAAGAGCCTTGCATCTCAGAACTGAAAATATATAAATTCACCTAATCCGGAGAAAACACCCGTGGATAGGATAATTGCCGCAATAATATAATAAAAAGCAAATCTGAACACAAACGGCAGCCGCATCAGCATACAATGTATATCCTCAAACCTTATGCTTATCAATTCGATCAGCATAAGAAAAACTATCGCTGCCGCAACTATCGCTATTTCAAAAATACCAAGCCCCAAACTGTTTACTGTTTCGTACACAAATTGCATATCGGTCACATTTTCAAGACCCGAAGTCAGGTTTCCGAAAATATATATACAGTCCGATATAGAATTTGCGCGAAACGGTATCCAAGTCAATATAACGATAACAAGCGTTATAAACCAACGGAAAGGCAGTGTAATGCCCAAAATGATCTTATTCGGCTCTTTGCCGCCGTTTCTGAACAGGTGGTTCTCAATGACCTGATATATACCGTGCAGACCGCCCCAGAGTACAAAAGTCCAGTTCGCGCCATGCCAAAGACCGCTTACGCAAAAAGTTATCATCAAGTTAATGTCACGCCTCAACTTTGAACAGCGGCTGCCGCCCAACGGTATATACAGATAGTCCTTAAACCAGCTTGACAGGGATATATGCCACCTGCGCCAGAAATCTTTTATACTTGACGCAAAATACGGTCGGTTGAAGTTTTGCATAAGGTCTATGCCCAATATTTTGGCGCAGCCCTTCGCTATATCCGAATATCCGCTGAAATCACCGTATATCTGAAATGCAAAAAACACAGCGGCGGTCAAAAGCGCTATGCCGTTAAAATCCCTCGGAGAATTAAAAACGGTATCTACCAAAACAGCGGCTCTATCCGCAATGACCGTTTTTTTCAGATAGCCCATGAGCATATATTTTGCGCCTGTCGAAAAGTTGTCGGCATTTAGCTCATGCTTTGCAAAAAGCTGATGCATGAGCCTGTCCGCCCTTTCGATAGGTCCTGCCACAAGCTGAGGAAAAAAAGTTATAAAAAGCGTAAATTTCAGGTAATTTTTTTCAGCCTTATATTCACCGCGGTAAATATCTATAAGATAGCCCATACCTTGAAAAGTATAGAACGATATGCCCATAGGGAGTATAATATCGAACCTGCCCACCGGATAGGTCTTGCCAAGCAGCTCATACAGCCATCTGAAACTTTCGTTTACAAACACAAGATATTTGAACACAAACAACAGCCCTATATCTATAACAAGCGCAGGTATAAGAGCGCGTTTGCCGCCACCGTTTTCCACGAGCCTTGCGCCCGTATAGTTAACAAGGCTTGAGAACAAGATAAGCACTATAAGCTCCGGTCGCCATGCCATATAAAAGCAGCAGCTTGCAATAAGCAGCAGCACCCACCTTGTTTTATAAGGCAATATATAATATAAAAGCGCCGTAACGGCAAAAAATATCAGAAACTGTAAAGAATTGAATAACACGGCGCTGTTTACCTTTCAAAATAATTTTCCGAAAAAATTACGGTCTGTATAATAATCCATGTTCATTATACAACAAACAACAAAAAAAGGCAACATAAAAAGTATAAAATATTCTTTATGTCTGTAAACGCAAAAACCGCCCCGAAGAGAATTTCGGGACGGCAAATTTCGAGGCAAAACCACGAAAAAGTATTTTTACAGTTTGGGTATAAAGTTGAAATATGTTTCAACATCCGCATCGTTCAGGCAAGCCTGGATAATATCGTGACCAAGCGGTGAAAGCTCGGGTGTGTCAAACTGAACAAGCTGTTCTTTGAAAAAGTCTGTCAGCATCTTTGCGCCGACATCATAGCCCTCGTTGCCCACACGACCCTGTGTATTTACCTGAAGCAAAGGCTTGGGAACGGGTGTACCGTCGATCTTGACCGAACGCGGAACATAACCAAGGATAGGACAACGCGCCTCAAGCAGCTGTTCTTTTTTGAAGTGAGCGCCGCCGCGGCGTGAGAGGAATTCTCTTGTTGCCCACTGACCCGCAAAACCAACTTTAAAGCAACCTATATACTGGTTTGGTATAAGTATATATCTTGTACGGGGTGTTTTAAGTATCTGATCAAGCAACAGATTTGCCTGATCAACCTTTTTGCCCGTTGCAAACGGCCAATAAGAGCCTACGCCTTCGCTTTTCATATTCATTGCCGAGCTGCTGTTATCTATTATAGACGGGTTGGCATAACCGCGCGGTGCCACCAATCTCCACAGCCATGCAAGCGCAGGCGGAAGAACGTGGAACATACCTATAATACCGTAGTTCGGGTTTTCCCTTGTTGTAGGCGGAGTACGTACACCAAAGCTGCGTACATCGACCTCGACAGCGCCCTCGACGATATTGTTCTTTATTTTACGAGGTAAAATAAGTCTTGGGTTGGGGCAGGGAACGCCCGGAGAATCCTCTTCATGATCCCAGATAAGGCAGGTAGAACCGGGTTCTGCATGTATATTAAGGAACACAAGAGGTTCTTTGGGATGTATGGTCGCCTTTTCGGTCTCGGGATCGGTACCGTACTGGTCTATATGGTTAACACGCAAAAACCAGCCTGTTTCCGCATCGGCAACAACAAGTTTGCCCGATTCATTCTGTAACGACGGGTGCGCAAGCGCCATATCGTCGGTAACGGGGTTAAGCGTTGAAGTATCCGCAATACTTATCTTTATTTCTTCGCCCGTGAAAGTATTTGTTGCAAGCAGCAGACGACCGTCCTCCTCACGGTGGAAAGCCTCGGTCATTTCGGACTTGCCGCCGCCCGATGCGCCCTCGTGCATAATGGTAAGTTCCATCTCATAAGGCGTAACAATTTTTACGGTAGAAGCATGAAGCGTTACCCAGCCTTCCTCTTCGCCTATATGCAAAAGGATACTGTAAACGCCTTTTTTAGCCGAAGGACCTGGATAAAGGTTATAGCTGAATACTTCCTGCATATCGTAAAGACGGTTGTGTACAACGACCTGTTTGCCGTCATAGTGCGTATGTCTGAAAGACGGCGCAACATAGATAACAGCCTTTGGTTTGAAAAGATTAGGCACTTTGCTGCCCGGTATAAAGCCCTGAAGGTCTGCAAGAGTCGCTGCAAAGAAAGCCGCATTTGTCGGTATGATAGCAAGTGACGGATAGCCCAGTTTCATATCCTCGTTGCCCGAATAGAAGGGCAGCACTATAAGGCTTTCGCGGTTTTTGAGCCACTCGAATGTTTCGTTTCTTATACCGTCAAACGGTATGCCAAAACGCTCCATATGTGTGGGTTTGTCTGTGGGAAGATCGTCCGCTATGACCATTGCATTGGGGTCA
Organism: uncultured Clostridia bacterium; assembly: GCA_947629215.1. GTDB lineage: Bacteria > Bacillota > Clostridia > Lachnospirales > CAG-274 > RGIG4310. Next base: position 600 of record CANRCU010000221.1, on the reverse strand, counting down.
CGGCGTCTGATAGTGATATCGTCATAATTAATGGCAATACCGTTTTTACATTTTACGACCGTAGCTTCGCGTATCACCTTGTCGCCAATATCAAAATTAACGTCATAAGTCATATTGTCTTTACCGCCGAGCGAAAGTTCAAAAAGCTGTTCCTTGCTTTCGGGAACAATTATCTCGGCATTACCGTTTTTAATAATATCGCTGACGCACTGCGGCAATACCATTTTTTTAATGGCAGCATTACTGTTCATATTAATTCCTCCTTTATTATTTTAATATAAAACCAAAACTCATTTGGCAATTTATTAACAAAGTTTTTATACCCGACAAGCTTATCCGACGCATTAAAAAACAATAAATTTTTTTATGTGCCGTCAAAAGCCTGCTTGTTTAACAAAAAACTAATTATATTTACATATTGATAACTTAAAACTTATACTTTTCATAAAAAAATCCTAATGAAACCATAATATCATATTTTTAACAAAAAATCAAGCACAAATTCATAAAATTGCACGATATTACTGTTAAGGTGTCAATGATAGGTTACACTTTTCTCAAGGTAAGTTGTCAAGGGTAAGGTGGAGATTTTGCGAAGCA
>CANRCU010000220.1 GCA_947629215.1 uncultured Clostridia bacterium | reverse complement strand
CAAAGTATGCACGCCTCAGCACCCTATCGGCGCTTGCATGGTATCGGGCGAGGGCGCATGCTCGGCATATTATCAATACGGAAATCATCAATGATCGGAGGAAACTGTATGAACGAGAACACTGTTACTTTGGCGCACGGCGCAGGCGGAAAACAAACAAGCGAACTTATCGAAAAAGTATTCAAGGCACACTTTTCAAACCCCGAATTTACTTCGGACGACGCGGCTGTATTAAATATGGATTCGGGCAGGCTTGCCTTCACCACCGACGGATTTATTGTTTCGCCGTATGAATTTGCAGGCGGAAACATAGGCAAACTCAGCATTTGCGGCACTGTCAACGACCTTTCGTGCATGGGCGCAAAACCGTTATATATGACCTGCGCCTTTGTAATCGAAGAGGGCTTCCCTCTTGACAAACTCGAAGAGATAGCCGCCGCAATGGAAAAAACAGCCGCCGAAGCAGGCGTTAAGATAGTTGCGGGCGACACAAAGGTCGCAGGCAAAGGTCAGGTCGATAAAATATTTATCACAACAACAGGCATAGGCAGGATAATGGATAATGCCAACACCTCGGGCAAATATGCAAGACCCGGCGACGCCATAATCGTAACGGGCGATGTCGGCAGGCATGGCTGCACAATATTGCTTGCGCGAAACGAATTTGGTATAGACGCCGATGTTGACAGCGACTGCGCACCTTTATGGAACACCGTTGAAAATATATTTTCAGTGACCGACGATATACACGTTATCCGTGATGCAACGCGCGGCGGCGTCGGCACAGTGCTTTATGAGATAGCCGAACAAAGCAATGTCGGCATAAGGCTCGAGACCGAAAAAATACCCGTTGACGAGCGTGTACGCGGTGTTTGCGGTATGCTTGGCTTAGAGCCTTTGTATCTTGCCTGCGAAGGCAGACTTGTCATTTTTGCGCCGCAAAACGATGCCGAAAAAATAGTCGAAGTTTTGCGCAAGGGCAAATATTCCGAAAAAGCCGCAATTATAGGCAGAGTTACCGAGGATAACAAAGGCAAAGTCGTTATGGAAACAGAAATAGGCTCACAAACCTTGCTGCCACAACCCGGCGGAGAATTACTGCCAAGGATATGCTGATATACAACATTCTAAAGGGGGTGTCGCAAAGCGACACCCCCCTTGAATGAAATGCAAGCATTTCATTCAGTTTTTTTACAATGAATAAAGAGGCTCGTGCCGACCGTTGGTCGGCGACTCGCTCTTTTCCTCGGCGAAATTCGATTCCGCCTGCGGATATTAGTCTGCGACGCCAAAGTTACTTAGAAAAATTTTGCAAGTAACCTTTATTTAAAAATTCACTTTTTAGCAAATAGTTTAGTTTTCCGACAGCCCCTTTTTTTGTTCCGACAGCACCTTCGGAACTTTTTTTATACAATTTTGGCGTAAACAACAAATAAACAGCTTAAACAATCATTCTATATGCCAAAAAAAATGGTATAATATAAATAATAATGGCAAATTCTATGCAAAAGATATTTCCTTTTACATAGAATACTTGTTCAATATTAAGGAGGAAAAGAATATGGCTATCACTCAAGAACAGAGAGCGGAAGCTCTTAACAATGCAAAAATATTAACTTTTACCGGCGATGAGCTGGACACCCTTGATGACATTATGCTTATAGGCAAGATCATCGGGCGTAATTTTTATAATATTATGGTCGGAGACAATGTACGCTGTATGTATGATGATCTTGACGGCATATATATAAACGGAGTAAGACTTACGGATACTTTTGACGAAGAGCAAAGAAAAGACCCGAAAGCATATGCCGACGCCCTGCGCAGCGCTCTCAGACCCGGCAGCAATTCTTTTGTATCCGTACAGCCCACAAGCGAGCCTATTTCGGTCATGAGGACTATAATATACGATAGCGAAAGTCTTTCCCCGGAGGAAACGGCGGCAAACGAGCAAAAGATAGAAAATGCCCTGAACTTTGCCGTAGAGTTCAAGGAAAATACCATACAAAAACAAAAGGAGAATGCGGCAAACAATGCCGTAAGGCTGTCTCTTGACCTTAACGACACAGACCTTATAAAAAGCGTTACCGGTTCGGAGGAATTGGACAGCATCGCCCTTAACAGCATATTTATAAACGGCAAAAATCTTGCCGATATGCTCGGTGAGGACAAAAAGAATAATATCGCGGAATACGCCAAGGCTGTAAGGGAAGCCCTTGATATCAACAATGACTCTTTTGTCAGCGTAATGAATAGAAACACCGTATTTTCAACGCCTAAAGCCGTTATACCCGAAAATAATTATGCTACGCCCGAGGAGCAGGCTCTTGCCGATAAAAAAGCGGAGTTCTCCATTGACTATGCCGCAGGTTACAGAGAAGCTGTCAACAAAAAATTAAAAGAGGCAGATGCCAAGCGTCATAAAAGAATGTTTGAAGACACAAAATTATTCTTTTCTTCTATTTTCGATCCCGAGGAGGATCTCTCGGGACTTAGCCTTGGAGAGTATGAAGAAAAAGTAGCCGGTACTTTTAACAATATTTTTCCGAAGTTTGTGTCCGCCAGATCTCCGGAAAATATGGTCTATACATATATGCTTACCTTGGATTATCCCGAAGGCTCGGGCAATAAGCTCACACTCGACCAAATACAGAGGGACGATTCGGAAGAAATGAAGGCTTTTAAGGCAAAGGCAGGCAAAGACTTCTGCCGTATATTCCAGACTCCCCCGGAAAACGATACACAATATGCAAACGTTGCCGAGTATTATAATGCCGTTACATATCCCGTACTTCTGAAAATGGCGGAAGCGGCTATGCACATAGAAATGGGTTATCACGACCTGAAGGATATAGACGATCTGGAAAATGCTTTTCTTGATAGCGAGAAAAGCAGTATAGCCCACGATTTGACCCAACAGGTGCAACAGATAAATATAATCAGTCTTTCAGCCGACAACGGATTTTACACATATTACTCTTATCTGTATGAAAAAAGACTTAATTATCTTGAATCCGATAATTTTCTCAATGATACTTTGGAGACCGACAGGGAAGTCGGAGGAAATATGGTTAGGGAAACTGTCAAGATCGATTCCATGTTTGCAAGCGCGGACGTCGATGACTTGAAAAAAGTGACCGAGGCGGGCTTTGGAACACTTACTCCGGAACAGGCCAACGAAGTCGGCACACTGCTTCTTATGTGTGAAAGTGCGCCCGAACCCGATGAGGAGGAAATTATACAATATGCAAACGAAGAAAAAACCGATGCACCGAAAAGAAATGCCGACAACAAACAATTTTTCAAAGAAGTTTCTCAACAGTTGGATAAAGATAAGGACAATAACAGAGAGGATCGTACCCTTAGAAGTATATCCATGTGCGGTGTGGGAAGCATTTATCTCACAAGCAAATTTATAAGGGATATTGCCGAAAACGGAAATAAAAACAATACCCAAGGCAGAACAAGAGATATTGAAGGAACGATGGTCGGGTTTAACGGCGTCTATAATTCTCTTATAGGCGAATTGACAGGCTGCCATGGTCCGAATAACGGTCAGCTTGCCATGGATGAAAAATATCTTATGGCTGCGGTAAATGCCATTTACGTAAACGGTCAGACCGTTGCCGAAAAGTTCGGTCTTAATGAAAACAATATTGTCGAAAAGTATGAAGAAGTGGATAAAGAACTGGCAAAAATACTTATAAAGTCCATGGACGGTACGGGAAACGAATATATCTGCGGAAAAAAAGGAAACGACGGTTATGTTCCCGTAGATATAGCAGATTTTAGCCCGGGTTCTGTTTACAGGAGAGACTTTAACAGTGATGAAGAGTACAATGCGGCAAGGGAAAATGTAGCTCGGGAAAGAGCCGCAATATCAGAAAGAAGAGAAAAGATACAGGCATATGCCGATATTATGAGCGGCAGAGCGGACAAAAAGACCATGGATAAATTCAAGGACTTACCATTACCCGAAGCGAAGATAAGCATTGACGATATAATGGGTCTGGAGGGCAACCGGCCCGGGACCTTGGCTGCAAAGTTTGGGGAAATGTCGGGGAGGACTATACCCCAAAATCCCGAGGAAATGTCCGCCAAAGACTTTGACAGCCTGACTGTTAATAGTGACATCTGTTGGATTGAAAGTTTTATTAACGAAGTGTTCCAT
>CANRCU010000219.1 GCA_947629215.1 uncultured Clostridia bacterium | reverse complement strand
AGTTCTCTCAGCACACCCAAAGACGCAAAACCCGTACCGAAATCATCCAATGCGATTTTAACGCCCTTGCTGCGTATCAGCTCGACCATATTTTTAAGCATCTGCATATCCAGCAAACGGCAACGTTCCGTTATTTCAAGACACAAATTCTTAGGCGGATACTGAGTTTCGTCAAGCAGTTCAAAAAGCTCTGTAACAAAATCGGGTTTTTCAAGCTGGGCATACGAAAGGTTTACATTCATAACAAACCTTGGATATTTTTTCAGAAAACGCTTTCCGTCCTCCATAGCCTGTTTCAATATCCAGTGTCCGAGTTCGGGGAAAAGTGTGTCCTGCTCCAATATCGGTATAAACTGAACGGGCGGTACTACACCATATGTATCGTTTTGCCAGCGTATAAGCGCCTCCATACCTTTCAGTTCTTCCGTTTCGGCATTCACTATCGGCTGATAGCAAAGATAAAAACCCTTGCAGTTTTCGGCTATACTGTTTCTGATAATATTTATCTTTTCGACCAGCTGCCTGCTGTCATCGCTCAAAGCGTCCTCAAACACCACAAGGTCGCCAAGATGCTTGTTCTTTGATTCATAATAAGCATATTTCAAACAAGAATAAACCGTTTCTTGCGTTATTTCAAAATTATCTATTACGACCACACCCGCATTCAATGACAGGCTGACTCTTTCGCCGTCCACAAAGAAATCATGAGAAACCGATTTTCGTATTTCGGAATAATATTTTTTTATGTCATCAACGCTTAACGATTGTGTAATGACTGCAAATTTAGTACCGTCCATACGATATATACGACCCGAATCCGCAAATTTCTTGCTTATAAGATCACCGAATTTGCAAAGCACACTGTTGCCAAACGTAAAACCGTAAACATCGTTTACACGTGAAAAATCGCTGAAACCGACAAGCAATATCACGTTTGCGGTCTTTTTCCAGAATATAGTTTTAAGATCGTCAAGAAAACCGTATAAACTTCTTAACCCCGTTACATTATCAAGATAAGTCAAAACACCGTGATTTTTGATCGCGCCTCCAAAATACTCGGGCTTGCCCTCGTCGTCATTTATAACTATACCGCGGCAAGTACATATAGCATAGCTGCCGTCCCTTGCCTTTGCACGGTACTGCATGGCATGACCTTTGTCTTTACCCGAAAAAACCGCATCTATACTTTCGCGATAGCTTTCTTTATCGTCGGGATGAATACGTTCTTCCCAGATAGCACCGGCATTTTCCATATATATATCGGGCAGATCAAAATAATCGACTGCATTTTTTGACCAACGAGAAACGTCTTCTTTCATATCGCACAAATATACATAATTTCCGTCAGCTATTATCGACATAGCTTCAAATAAACTGTCAAGTCTGCTAAGTCTGTGTTGGTCCATAAAATCAACCCCCCCCCCCCGAAAATTTCAGCAGAATCTATTTGTCAATCCCGATATGGTTTTTTACACAATTACATTTCTATTTATATTTTATAATAATTTTCATTAAATGTCAATCCCTTTTGTTAACAATTTATTTATTTTCTATCAATATTTTGTTCATTTTTCATTAATATTCTGTAATATAAGAATATAGATCAGACAATATTTCGGCCGCACACATTTTTTTATAACCCTCGTCATCAATAAGTATATCGGTATACCATGAAAATCTGCCGACATTTTCGCAGTCGAACCGTATATAATCGGCATAATTTTTTACCGTCGGTTCGTATCTTTCCGACCATTTTGCATAAAAATCGGTCATATACTTTTTTACAAGCCCGTAGGCAAGGCTGCTTTTGCTGCCAAGCGCAGTCAGTTGTACTCCGCCGCCCGGCATTCCCGCCCTGCTTAACGACGGTGTGGAATGAAGTATTACGGCGCTGCCGTCCTTACAACCGCCTAAATATATCCATACGTGATTTTTTATGCTGACTATATCACCGACACAAAATTTATCCGTATCCCGTGTCCATGTACCAAAGTTATATATTTCTGCTAAATTTTTCGCAAACCCGACCGATTTCATAACATACCCGTTTCCGCCGCTTTCCTTATGCATTGTATTATAAATTACCCAACCCACATATCCCGAACAGTCGGCACCCGCATAATAATAACGGTTTATACCGTCGTATGGGTAATACGAATTTTGCCTGTCCTCCGATTTGTATGTATAATACTTGTTGTTTTTTTCAAAAAAATCCGACCAGCTTTTCGGCAGACCTATGGTGACCGCCTGTTCCGCTGCGCCTCTGTCGTTTATATCCCAGCCGCCTCCGTACACATAAAGCGTATGACCGACAGGCATCATTGCCGTTGCTAAAAAATTTTTAAGTGTTTTTCTGCCTGCCTTCCCGATAACAGGCGGGATATATTTTTTCCGTTCCACTATGATCTCTCCTTTAACAGCTTTCATTGATAATATGCAGAACGGTCGAATATTATTCACGATATGTTTTTGCATATAGCTAAACAGGCTGCCACAAACAGTATTTTACTATTTGTAACAGCCTGTTTATTTATTCGTCCGATAATTTTCTTATTTTGAAACCGTCCTTATAACTTACCCTAACTTTATCGCCTGCCTTTATTTCACCGCCAAGAACCGATTCCGCAAGCATATCTTCTATACTGTTCTGAATAGCGCGCCTTATCGGTCTTGCGCCATAAACTGTATCAAAGCCTTCGTCTGCGATCTTTTCAACAGCGCTTTTATCAAAGCTCACGCTGATGCCGTTTGCCGACATTCTTTGTTTTACTTCATTCAAAAGCAACCTTGATATGCCGATTATTTCGTCTTTGCCAAGCGGTTTAAAAACAATGGTTTCATCTATCCTGTTAAGAAATTCGGGGCGGAAAATACTCTTTATATCCTCCAATACACCGGCTTTCATATCCTTATAGTTTTGTTCCTCATCTGTTCCGCTTAAAAAGCCGAGCCGTTTAGGCGCGCTTATATTCCGTGCGCCTGCATTTGATGTCATTATTATAACGGTATTTTTAAAATTTATCTTCCTTCCATGAGTGTCCGTTATATAGCCGTCGTCCAATATCTGCAAAAGAATATTGAAAACATCGGGATGCGCTTTTTCTATCTCGTCAAAAAGCACAACGGAATAAGGTTTTCTGCGTATTCGCTCTGTCAGCTGTCCGCCTTCATCAAAGCCGACATATCCCGGCGGCGAACCTATAAAGCGTGAAACACTGTGTTTTTCCATAAATTCGCTCATATCGACACGCACCATCGCATCCTCGCTGCCGAAAAGTACCTCTGTTACAGCCTTTGAAAGCTCGGTCTTTCCGACGCCCGTAGGTCCGAGGAAAAGGAATGAACCGATAGGTCTGTTGGGGTTTTTAAGCCCTACTCTGCCACGGCGTATCGCCCTTGAAACGGCATTGACCGCTTCTTCCTGACCTATAACACGCTTATGCAGCATTTTCTCCATATTTTTAAGACGCTTCATTTCGTCTGTTTTCAGCTGTCTGACAGGTACGCCCGTGTGCGCGGCAATGACCTCGGCAACGTCGTCCTCCGTCACTTTTACATTTTTAAGCCTGTTATCGCCGTCACTTTCCGCAAGGCGTGATTTAATTTTTTCTATTTTTGCGCCGATTTTTTTAACCTTGGCAAAATCACCTTCGGCAATAAGCTGCTCTTCCTGTTTTTCAAGCTCGGCTATCTTGTATTTCAGCCCTTCGTCGCCCGTTTTTTTATCGGCGTATTTTATACCGACCATAGATGCCGCTTCGTCAAGCATATCTATCGCTTTGTCGGGTAAAAAGCGGTCTGTTATATATCTGTCGGAAAGCATGACCGCAGCTGTGACCGCAGGATCCGTAATAGTTAGCCTATGGTGCTGTTCGTATCTGCTTTTCAACTCCATCAACATGGCTGGTGCCTCTTCGGTATTTGGTTCTTCTATCTCAAGCGGCTGGAAACGCCGTTCAAATGCGGCATCTTTTTCCACAAAGCGGCGATATTCCTTTAACGTGGTCGCGCCGATTATCTGTAATTCATTTCTTGAAAGCGCAGGTTTAAGTATATTTGACGCATTTATCGAACCTTCCGAACCGCCCGCATTAAGTATTGAATGTATCTCGTCTATAAAAAGAATAATTTCGGGGCGTTCTTTTAATTCGGCAAGCAATTTTTTCATACGTTCCT
>CANRCU010000218.1 GCA_947629215.1 uncultured Clostridia bacterium | reverse complement strand
TTCTGTTGTACATCTCGATCAACTGTTTTATTCTCTCTTCCATCATTAAATAATTCCTCCATATATTCCTTATCGGACAGTACCGCATTTATCTGGCAGCCTATAAGCAGGCAGATGCACAGCAGGTTCACCCACAGCGCGCACACAAACATTGTGCTTATGCTGCCGTATACAGCCGAATAACTTGCAAATTCGGTTATGTATATATTAAACAGCCTTGACAGTATCAGCCATGCGCCCATTGTGAAAAATGTGCCAGGCAATATCTTATACCACCTGACTTTGACATTTGCGCCAAGCTGGTAAACAAGCGCTATCACCACCACAAAGACCACTGCCATGGATATTTTGACAAGCTGCGAATTCATATCGGGTATACGCTCTATTATATTCAATTTTAGCAGCAGCTGATTTATCTGACCGCCAAGAATAAGAATATAAATAGCAAGCATTATCGTCAGCGAGAACAAAAGCACCAAAAACAGGCTTATCAGACGTGTAAAGAAAAAATTACGTTTTTCGCGCACGCCGTATGCGCGGTTCAGCCCTTTTATAAAACTGTGAAAACCCATAGACGCACTGTACAGCGCAACCAGCAAACTGGCAGGCATAAGACCCCTTGGGCGATTATATACGACCTCTCGCAAAAATGCCGATATGATGCTGCTGACATCCGGCGGCAAGTCGCTCAGAACATAGTCGATATAGCTGCTGTATTCGATATTCAGATATGCAATTATTGTCAGCACGAATATCAAAAACGGAAATACCGCCAGCATAAACTTGAATGTAAGTTCGTTTGCCATGGCGATAAGATCGTTTTTGACAACTCGGTTGGCTACTTCCTCAAAAAATTTCAATAGTTTTTTCATGATATTAATGGGGCTCTGCCCCATACCCCGCCCGCTTTTTTCTGAAGGCTAAGTGAAAAATTTTACTTTTCGTAAACGAAAAGTAATTTTTCACTTAGGAAAAAGCGGGGCAAAAAATAAAGTTACTTTTTAATTTATCCTAATGGGGCTCTGCCCCATACCCCGCCCGCTTTTTTCTGAAGGCTAAGTGAAAAATTTTACTTTTCGTAAACGAAAAGTAATTTTTCACTTAGGAAAAAGCAGGGCAAAAAATAAAGTTACTTTTAATAATGCTACTTCGTTATTTATCTTAATGGGGTTCTGCCCCATACCACCGCCCGCTTAGAAAAAGCAAACAAAAAATAAAGTTACCGATTATAAATATATGCTACCGCCAAATTTAGATTTTTACCAAAAAATCATCTGAAAATTTTGGCTAAGCCTTTTTTATAAAATTCGGCGATAACAGCCGTTGTACCAAGCAACAATGCCATATCGGCGCCGCTTTTTCGTGCGGCTTTAAGTGCATCTTCCAACTTTGGTATATATACGGCTTTTTCAATGCATTCCGCCTGTTTTTTTTCAAATTTATAGTGTGTGTTCTCTGCCGAAGTCATAATAATTTTATAGGATATTTGCTCAAAAGTTTCGGCAACACCGCGGTGATCCTTATCTGCCGGTATGCCTATCACAACGGCAAGTTTTTCATGCGGTATCTGCGATACGGTTTCTTTAACATATTCCGCAGACAGCCTGTTTATGCAGGCATCGACCGCCAAAACGGGTCTTGTGTCCGAAATTATCTCTGTTCTGCCTGCCCACTGCACATTTTCAAATGCGTGTTTGTCGATATTTGTTATATCCTCGCAGACGGCTAACGCAAGAGCGGCATTTTCCGCCTGATAAGCGCCCAAAAGCGGAAGTTTTATATCTCTGTACTCCGATTTTTCGGTTATTACATCAAATATCATTCCGTTTCTTGTCATTCGTATATTTTCGGCATAAAAATTCTCGCCGTATTTTTTGAGCCGCACTCCGCAGTTTTCCGCGCGTTTTTCAAGTATTTCCATAACGTTTTTTTCCTGTTTTGCGGTATATGCACATTTTTGACCTTTAATTATTATATGCGACTTATCATCGGCTATTTTTTCCGCCGTATTCCCGAGTTCACGCGTATGTTCGGCAAAAATACGGTTTATGACCGAATATTCACGGCTAAGATTATTTACATCGTCATATCTGACGCCTTTGCCGCATTCAAAAATATTATATGAGGTCTTGCCCCTAAAGTGCAGCAGAGCCGCCAGCGCCTGTATGCCTATGGGGCTGACATACGCATTCTCGGCAATAGTCATATCTATAAGTTCTATCGTCGGCGCTATTTTATTGCAGAGAGAGATCAACTCTTCATCGGTAATATATGTATCATTTATACGTATTCTTTCGTTAAAGTCGCATATATGCGGGCTTGTCAGCAAGCCGACACTTTCGCCCCCCGCCCTAAGCAGAGCCGACATCATGACCGCCGCCGAGCCTTTCCCCTTACTGCCCGTAACAAGGATATTTCTGCCGCTGTCCAACTGCCGCATTATCGCTTTTGTATATTCCGGGTGGCGTTTTTCGCTGTCGGGTCGGTCATATTTAAGGTGTTTTTCGGCTTTCATATAGCTGCGGTATATAAAGTCTTCGGCTTGTTTTTTCGTTGTTATCATAGTTTTTTTATAAATTCCTCCACTGCCGAAATATCCGGCAGCACCTTATATGCCAAAGCGTACATTTCCTCCGTCGGCGGCAGCAGGTCCGGTATCATTATACAGCGCATACCCGCATTTACAGCCGCTTTCACACCGTTATACGAATCTTCCGCAACGATACAGTCTTTTGGCTCGGTCTCAAGCTCTTTTGCGGCAAGCAGAAAAATATCGGGCGCAGGTTTACTGTTTTTTACCATATCGCCGCCGATTATTTTTGTAAAAAATTTTCTCAGCCCCGCATCTTCCAATTCTTTTACGACTATTTCCGTTTGGGTGGATGAGGCGATCGCCGCAGGTATCTTTTTGTTTTCAATAAAAGACAAAAGTTCTCGTACACCCTTTTTTACGGGAAGTACACCGTCTTTTAACGAGGCGTGGAAAATTTCAGCCGCCTCGCGTCTGTATTTGTCATAATCAAATTTTTCGCCGTATCTGCGGTAAAAAGTTTGCTCGGTCGCCTGTCGGTTTATGCCTATACAGGCGCGGCAGGTCTTTTCTATATCTTCAATGCCGTATTTTTTGGCAACAATTTTCCAACATTCTATTATAAGTCTTTCGGAGTCAAAAATAACCCCGTCCATATCAAAAATGACTGCTTTAAGAATCGTGCGCACCTTCCTTCGCCAATGCTATCACAGCCCCCGCGGCATTTACGCCCGCTGCGCGTTCTATGCCCTCTATCCCGGGGGTAACGTTTATTTCGCAGAATACATAACCCTCGCTGCCGAAAAGAAAGTCTATACCGAGAATATCGGTTTCGGTCTGTTTGTATATATCCATTGCGGCAGTTTTCACGGCATTGTCGGCATTATACTTTGTGACCTCTGCACCCAAGGCAAAATTTGCACGGAAGCCGCTTTTTGCCGTCCTTTGCATACAGCCTATGACTTCGCCCCTTATTGCAAGCAAACGAAGGTCTTTGCCGTAGCTTGTTTTAATGAATTGCTGGAACAAAAGCTCGTTATCCGTAAATTTTTTGCATAATTCCGTATATTGTTCCCTGTTTTCCACAAGGTATACCATATTCCCCCGAGAGCCGCAAAGACCTTTTGCAACAAAGGGCAGCCCCAAAATTTCGGCAGGCATATCAAAAGGTACGGTCGAATTTGCAAGAAATTCTTTCGGATGCGTCATATATTCCGAAACAAGTTCCCTCTGTTTTGATTTATCGGTATATATATTTATTTTTTCTGTCGGGTTAACGCTTATACTGCCAAGAGCTGCAAGTTTATCTTTTATATTGCCGTATTTATAGCGATTTATGGCAAAATCAACTTTTTCAAGCGTTTTTCCGCCATTGACAAGTTTTTCGCCCATATCAAGGGTATCGCAAACACCGATCATACGCATATCAAAACCCGCCTTTATGCCTTCCTCGATGAGCCTTGCAGAGGTATAAGCGCCGCGCATATCGTTGTATTTTTCTATAACATAGCCTTTCATAAGCCTTTTATCCAATCCATGGGTACGGCATCGCTCGGCATTCTCCAATCGCCGCGCGGACTGAGGCTGACCGAACCGACTTTCGGACCGTCGGGCAGGCAGCTGCGCTTGAATTGCTGACCGAAGAACCGCC
>CANRCU010000217.1 GCA_947629215.1 uncultured Clostridia bacterium | reverse complement strand
TCGGCTTGTGTTTCTTCGGCAGAGGATACTTCGCCCGAAGTCGTTTCTTCGGTCGGCATCTCGGTTACAATTTCTTCGGTTGCCGTTTCGGCGCTTTCCTCGGCAGTTACTTCATCTTCTTCGGGCAAAGGCTCATATAGGTCGTCTTCGTCTGCCTCTGTGTCGTCGCCGCCGATAAAGCGTGTTATCGGTACTCTGACGGTTTTAACCGTTTCGTCGACTATCTGTTCTTCGTCGACCTCAACTTCGGTGGTATTGGCACGCCATATCTTGACGGTTATAGTCGTCATTCCCGCATCGGCTTCTTCTTCGGAGTGGAAAAGCCCGTTGGGGAAAATTTCGCTCATATCCACGCGCGGCCCTACGGCGACAATATCGGTATTGTTTATTATTTTCTCTATCTCGTCCTCGTATTTGCTGCCGACACGGAATGAAATATAGTCCGAATAGGCGTTACCGGCATTTATCCTAAGATGGTATTCCCTGCCGCGTACAAGTTTGCTGCTTAAAATAACAAGCTCGTTATCATGCAGTTCAAGAAAAGAGCTGCTGACAAGGCTGTTTATCTCGGCAAAACAGGGTTCGTCGCCGTCGTATTTCACACGGATATGGATATTGTAATTATCGGGCAGAAGTTCGCCGTCACGGGGCGTGATTATTTCGGGAACGTTTTCCGTTTCGATAAATTGGCGAAAAAAATCCGTTATATCGTCGCCTGTCGGTTCCGCATAGGGCAGCTCGTCCCAGTTGCTTTCGGTGCGTATCGGTTCGGTATCCTGTTCCACAACTCTGTTGCCGACTTCGTCAAAAAGTATGGATCTTGCGATAGGCGGCAGCCCCTTTTTGTATTTTTCAAGCGCTATCTTGTCCGCAAGCACGGAACGCGCCACGGGCATATCGTAAGCGGCATATACGCCGACTTCGGCTGCGCAGAAAACAACAGCCGCTATAATAAAAAAACACAGTTTTTTAAACATTTTAATTACCTTCGTTTTCACAAAATGCAGGGCTGCCGCAAACAACATGATGTCCGCAGCAGCCCTTTGGGTTCTGCTCGCTTAAAAAGCGGAGAGAATATTATTTTTGGCTGTGATTGACAACGGTCTTTTCGTTGTTTACAACTATATAATCGTCTTTGCCGTCGCCGTTCATATCGCCTATGGCGTAATATGCGCTTGCCCCCGAAACTATATTTCCGCCCGACACTTCAAAGCCGTCTTTGCATAAAATGTATCTCAGCGCAAAGCCTGCCGAATTGTCGGAATACAGCTCGTTTGCATATATCTCTTTTATGCCGTCGCCGTTGAGATCGCTGATATATATGTCCTTTATCCTGCTGGTCTGAAATTTTGTCGACCATGCAAGACGCAGCTGCACATCTTTTTTGTATACGCCTATATTTATACCGTCGGAGATGATATATTCGTTTACGCCGTTGCCGTCAATATCGGCTATACGCAGCTTTTGCACGGGGTTTTCGACGCTTAGGCGCTGTTTTTTGACCCATGCACCGTTTTCGTAAGCAAAAATATCGATGGCACTGTTCCTTGCGGCGGCAATATTGTCACCGTCAAAGGCGACCGAGGTATATATGCTTAGGTCAAGCGGCAGTTCCGGCAGAACGGCATTGTTTTTGCCGTCTATAAAAACTATTTTTTTAGACCCCGTAAGCAATATCTCGTCACGGCGGTCATAGTCCTCAAAATCGCTTTCGCTCAGCCTTTCGGCTGTTTTGTAACTGTCGAGCAGCACACACATATATTCCGTTTTGCCTTTTTTGAGAGCAATATCCGCAGGCGCAAGTTCCCCGAAATCTATATCGCCGTTTCTTTTGAACGAATTTTTACCTTCCTTATAAAAGACTATGGCGCTGCCGCTTATGACTGCGGCTTCGCCGTTATCGGCAAAAGCGGCGCTGTCAAAGACCGTATCGAGATCGGTCGGAGAAAAAACGGGAAGCAATCCCGTATTTTCCGCCCCCGAGAACGGATGCTCGTATTCAAACGGATATTTGTTTGCAAGGCTGTACGGGGCATCGTTAAAAATATAAAACCCGCAGAGCAGTTTACGGTTTGAAAACGCAAAATACGCTGTGCCTGCGTCGGTCATATCGGCATTTGTAAGCCTGACACTTGCAAGCATAGTTTGTTTTGAGCCTTTTTTTAAAGCGGCGGTATCTATGCCCGCTTGGTCGGATATATCGCAGATGAGGTCAAAGTTCTCGTTTTCGGCGATCAAAAAGTCGTTGCCGAAGGACATTGAGTCTTTGTCATAGTTCCAGACATTATCCGCAAGTATTTTTTCTATTGTTTCGGTATTTTGCGCAATGCTTGAAGTATCTATTGCAAGGCTGTCGGTATCCGCCGTGTTTTCGGCAACGCCGCAGCCCGATAGCGCAATACACAAAGCGCACAAAAAGATCAGACGCCTCATATGATCACCCTGTCGGTAGCTCTAAGATAATATTTTATTTATATGATAACACATAATTCGACAAAATACAAATTACGTTTTTGTTACAGAGTTTTTATAAAAATTTCACAAAACCCTGAAACCCGCTTAAAACCTTGACAGTATGTCAACAAAACTATGACACGATGTCAAGGTTCTTTTAAAAAAATATAAAATTTGCAATTCTCCCACAAAATTTTGTTAAAAAAATATCAAATGAAAACATGCCCAAAATTGACCTTGTTTTTGTCGGAAATAAACAAAAATATTGAGAGTTTTAACCAAAATGTCAATATGTTGATTGTGAGAATTGATTTTTAGTGCATTTTGTTGTTATAATTGCCTTATAAAACAAGAAACGTCGGTCGGTCATTCCGATGGAAGCGGTAAAAAAAGAGGAGGAATTAAAATGACTGGTTCATCAAAAAGAATTATCGGTTTTATAATGAGCCTTGTTCTTATCATAGGCTCTATGTGTACCATGATCGTGGACACATATGCGGCAGCCGTAAAACCGACAAGCGGCAACATCTATTATATCAAAAACAAAAACAGCGGTCTTTATCTGACTGTTGAAAAAGACTCGGCGTCGGCGGGTGCAAATGTATGCCAGTCAACGGGTACAGGCTCACTCGGTCAGAGATGGATACTTGAAAAAAATTCAAACGGTACTTTCCGTCTGCACCCCGCAACGGATATGACGGGCGGTATATCGCTTGACCTTGCAGGCGGCAACACCGCAAACAGCACAAATATACAGATTTGGTCAAACAACAGCCTTTCACCGCAGAATTTCGGCATAAAGGAAAGCGGCGACGGCTATGCCATAACAACAGAGCCGACCAATCACAAGAGCTGCCTCGATGTTTCGGGCGCAAGCAAGGCGTCGGGCGCAAATGTTATTCAGTATACAAACAAGTCGTCCGCTAACCAGATATGGTATTTTGAAGAGGCACAGTGGCCTACAAACAGCGGCTCGTCATCAAATAACAACAGCACGAACAACAATACAAACAACAACACAAATAATAACAGCAGCAGCTCGTCAAGCAGCAGCTCATCATCGAGCAGCGGCGCTACCGCATCAAAGAGTTGGAATATGTCCGATACAAATTTCAGAAGCCTTGGCAAGATAAGCTCAAATCAGACGATAGACGGTATCAGCCTGCTTGCAAACAGCGGAAAGACAATGTCGGTAACATCAAGCCCCGCAACACTTGACGGCACAACTTACAATTATGCTCTTGCACTCGGCGGCTCGGGTTCTACAAGCTACCGCGCGGTATCTATGACTATAAGCGGTACTACCACCGTTAAAGTCACCGCTAAATCAAGCGGCAGCTCAACAAGAACACTTGCGGTAGTCAACGGCAGCGGTTCGGAAGTCGGCACAATAAACTGCACGAGCAGCCTTGCAACGGGCAGCGTAAATATCACGGGCAACGGTACGATATATATTTATTCAAAGAACAGCGGCATAAATATCTATAAAATACAGGTAGACACAACGGGTACTCTTCCCGGCGGCGGTTCTTCAAGCAACAACAATAACGAAAACAACAACAGTGCAGCAACACCCGCAGTTCCCACACCGAGCGGTTCTTCAAACACCTCTACGGCAATAGACGCAGACGGTTACCCCGACCAGCTTATGGAATTTGTGAATACGGGCGACGGCAAGTTCCTTACGGAATCCGGTTCAAGCGCAGTTTCAAGCGGCACATCTTCAACGGCAAACC
>CANRCU010000216.1 GCA_947629215.1 uncultured Clostridia bacterium | reverse complement strand
TTATTCTCCTTTTAACGCCTCTATGGCAAGCCCCTCATTCTCATAACAGCGAATTATTTTGTTCAACCCCGAAAGCTTGAATATTTTCATCAGTTCACGGCTTATCGACACAGCCACAAGACTGCCGCCGAATATCTCGGTTTCCTTATACCTGCCTATGAGCATACCTATGCCCGAGCTGTCCATAAAATCCACATCACCGAAGTTTATCACAATATTTTTACAATGCAGGTGTCTGAAATCACGCGCGATATGCTCGCTTATATCCTGCGCCGTATGATGATCTATATCACCGTTAAGAGTTACCAGCAAAGTATGTCCCATTTTTCTGCTTTCCATTTTTATTCCTCCATTGTTATTTAGAAGATTTTGTGTAAAATGCATTCTGTTTCCATATATTTACAAATATAATGATACTCCTTTATTTATCTCAAATCAATAAATTTCGTTCGACAAATTTTTTCAAAAAATCCTATATGATATATCGCACCGGTCAGAGATATTCGTACTTTGCTCACACCGCATATCCACTTTTAGGCAAAAAAAGAGTGAGGTTTAAAACCCCACTCTTTTGTATTTGATATATTAAGCAGCCTTTTTCTCAACAGGCAGTTCAAATGTTGAAATAAGAGCTTTCTGAAGAACGAGCGATGCATCGTCTGCTTTGACTTCGTTATCGCCGTTTACATCGGCAGCCTTAACATTAATGGATACCGATGAGCTGTTTAATGTATATTGAAGTATAAGCGCGCTGTCGCTTGCTTTGATACCCTCTTCATTGTCAACATCGCCGTAAACAACATCTTCTACAACAGGCGGTTTATCCTCTGTTTTTGCTATCTCCGCGATGATACCGTTGATATAAGGTGTCCAGTATTCTTCGGGAACGTTTTCGTCATAAACGGTCTTGTCTTTTCCGTCAACCTTTATAACGCTTGTGCCGTAACCCTCGAAACGTGAATCAGCCCATACCTTGAACTCGATATAATCATTGGCGTCGCCCGAAGATAAGCTGACAGGTTTTACTATGCTGTTTGCAAAACCAAGGTCTGTATTATCTTCAATATAATTTGCCATCATAGCCGCAAGAGCAAAGCCGCCAAGTTTGGAGTGATGCGTCTTTTCGCCTGCTGCGAACAGTCTTGTTGTTTCGCTGTTGTCGCCTTTTGCCTTGTAAGACTCTTCATAAAGGTCTTTTGACATATTGTAAAGGTCTATGCAGATTATACCGTTGTCCTCTGCGACCTGCTTTGTTATTGTAACATACTCGTCATTATCGCCGTGATGCGAATAGATCGTACCGTCTGCATTGAAGTACATTCTTGAAACGGGAGTTACCATAACAGGAGTAGCGCCGACAGCCTTTGCTGCGTCTACATACTGCTGAAGGTACCATGCGAAAGTGCCGTCGCCTGCCTTATCGGCTGTAGGTGCGGTATAAGGATATTTGCCGTTTGCATCGGGTGTACCCGTGGGAACATATCTGTCGGTATAGCTTGCCGAGCTGTCGTTATGACCGAACTGTACAAAGAGATAATCGCCCTCTGTCATCTGCGCCTTGATCTTGTCAAGGAAACGGTCGCTGCCGTCGTCCTTTGTACCGTCCATAAATGTTCTCGAGCTTCTGCCGCCCTCTGCGTAATCCATTACTTCATATTTGCTGTTATCGATAAAGTTACCGAAAAATTCGCCCCAGGAGCCTTCGGAACGGTTTGCACCGCTATTGTTGATAGCGCCTGCGGAGTAATCCTTAACGGTCGAATCGCCTGCAAGGAATATGACCGATTTTCCGCCGGGTCTGTCGGTTTCATGATAGCCGCTGCCTGCGGTTATTTCTTTTTCGGTCATAAGCTCAACGCTCTTGCCTGTTGCGCCGCTGTAAAGTATAGGTGTAACAACGGCTTTGAGTTTTTTGCCGAGCATGGAGTTTGTTATAAGTATACCTTCGTTTTCAATAGCGGAAACGGTCTTTACAAGTGTTTCCGTTCCGTCTGCATCAACGGTGTACCAGTCAACTCTTGATGCGTCGGAATCCGCATTTGCGCCAAGGTCATATACAACTTTGAACGTATTGCCGGTTGCCGGAAGCAGAACGTCACCGTCCGTGCTGAGGTTAGGTGTTTTTGTAAATTCGGGTGCGCCGCTTTCCTGAACAAAATATGCAGGTGTCCAGTCACCGAAGTAAGTTTTGGGATCTGCGGAACTTGTCTGTACCGTGCCTGCCGTTCTTGAACCTGTGTCGACAGCCTGACCCGCATAAGTTGTATTATATTCTTTGAATGCTGCGTTTTCGGGCGAATTGCCGCTC
The DNA here is from genome assembly GCA_947629215.1 of uncultured Clostridia bacterium. Lineage (GTDB taxonomy): Bacteria > Bacillota > Clostridia > Lachnospirales > CAG-274 > RGIG4310. The sequence continues at coordinate 1,906 of CANRCU010000216.1, read as the reverse complement.
ATTTCGGTCCAGCCTTTGGGATCTATCGCGTCTGCATTCTCAAGTTTTGTATCAACAAAGAATATGGAAGCATTCGGATCCCACGGTCTGCCGAAAAATTCGGGAGCATGCAGCATACCGTCTTTGTTTGTTATTGTACAGCTTCTGAATAAATATCCGTTATAATCGGCATAGTTGTTGCTTCTGCCTTCTGTGAGGTAGCCGCCCATAGCCGTATCGCTGTAACCGCAGAAACGCAGTTCACAGCCATCGAAAACAGCGTCGCCGCTGCCGAAGATATAGTCTGTGTTACCTTCGATAACACAATCTTTGAAGTATACATCGTTGGTCACTTTGCCGCCGATGTAAAGTGTATCCTGGCTGCCTATGAAAGTACAGTCCTTAAATTCGCAGTTGTCTGCTTCAACGGAAATTGCCGTTGAACGCTCTGTCGCTGCTTTTGATGTAACATCAGCGCCTAATTTTCTTGCAAAGGAGATAGAGCCGTCGCTTTCAACACCGTCCAAGATTTCTTCGTCGGTAACATACTTGTTGAAAGATGCTTCAAATGTGATACCCTCTGCGCGGAAACCTGTTGCGGTATCTTTTACATATGTTGCTGTACCCCATTTCTGAGCAATATTCTTACCGTATTTTTCAAAAGCATCCTGTTCATCATACCAGCCGCTTGTCTGAGCGCTGTAGTACTTGTAACCGATGCCGTAGTACCATGTAAGCACAACATCGCCCGTACCTTCTTTTACAAATGTAAGATAAGGGGTATCTACGGAAATCTGTTCTCTGTAAGTACCGGGAGCTATATGAACGGTTATTCTCTGAGCTTCGCTTGTCGGGTTCATTGCCTTTACGGCAGCCATAGCTTCCGTCATGGTGTTGTAATTTGGTGTCTTGCCCTCACAGCCGACATATACATCTTTGCTGTATTCCACTTTGCCCGTATCTGCTGATGTGGATACAAACAGAAGATCTTGATGTTTGTCCGCACCGCTGACGTCAACGTGTGTTCTTGTCGAATATCCTTCGACCGTTGCATTTGCAAGGTATACGCCGTCCCTCAGTTTAACTTCATAACCGCTGTCGGTCACGTTTGCCGCATAAGTATATTTGTCGTCAACATTTACAAAACTGAGAGCGCTGACTTTTCCGTCAATACCGATGAACACACCCGTTACATTGTAAACAGGTTTTGTCTTTACAACTATATCCTGCTTTACATCGGCATTTGCGCTTGATGTGCCGCCCTCGGTGATCTCATAATCGTTCACGCCGTAAAGCACTGCCGTATAGTTTACATCGGGTTCGAGTGTAGCGGAATAGTTCATATCCGCATCGATGCTTGCTTTAACTTTGTCCGCCATGCTGTCGGCATCGGGAACAAATTCAACTTCAAGAGCACTTTTATCATAAGCACTGTCAAAGCCTGTTATTTTACCGCTGAGTTTGTATGTAGATTTTGTTTCGACCGCAAGGTCTGCTGTCTTGCCGTTAAGGTCGTCTATAGTGACTTCAACATTTTTGGTCTGATTTGTAAAGCCGAAACCTACTGCGCCCGACATAACAGCCGTGTACTTATAACCCGGTGTAAGCTCAACGGTATATGTATTGTCGTTTACAACGGCGCTGTACATATCGCCCGTAGTTTCGTTTTTGAAAGCAACTGTATAATTGCCGACATTGTTGCCGCCAAGGTCTATCTTACCGGTCGTTTCAACGGTAGGATATTTTACGACCCTGTTTGCAACGGGCTTTGCGCTGTTGTCCGTAGCATACCATATTTTGTATGCGCCGTCTGCATTTGCAACAAAGTCAAGACGTGCCATTTCACCGCTTGCAACGGTTTTCTGCTCGTCCTCGCCCTGAGCGCCTTCTTCGGTCACTACCTGTGAAAAATGCACACTAAGGTCTG
>CANRCU010000215.1 GCA_947629215.1 uncultured Clostridia bacterium | reverse complement strand
CGGACGGCAGCTATACATTAGAGATTTATGTAATCTCGTCGGCGGTAAATTCAAAAACCGTTGAAAATGCCGTGTCGGATATTAGTTCCGGCATAACAGACAAGTTCTCGGATTATGCCGTGACAGCTTGTACTGCGGATGCCGCAGAAAACTTCGTATCGTTGAAGCTCGATAATGTTGCGGCAGACCGGTCGATTAAGGCAAAATGCGTCGAAAATCTCCTTTCTGACAGCAGGACAAAACTTTCTGTGCAGCAGAAAACGGAAATCGACTTGACGACAAGCGGTTCCATGCTTGTAGCCGGAAAGACGCGAAGCGGTAAAACGACCGGCATTATTTCCCTGCTTTTGCAGGTGCTCGCCCGTGGGCGCGACGATTTCGGCTCATCGGTCGTTATCATCGACCCCAAACAGGCGGAACTTTCACGTTTGCCGCACACCGTAACGCTTGACGCGGACGGTGGAGCGCGCGAAATTTTGCAGAAAATCAATGACTTTGCCAAAAGCATTTCAGAACGGCAAAAGGTTTTGAACGATTTGTCGGAAGAACGCGGTGACGTTGTACATTGGTGGGAGGCAGAAATGAATGTAAGTTTGCTTTTTATCGACGAATATTTGGCGCTTCGCACCATTTTTCCGAAAAAAGCTGACAAAAACGAGGCGAATTACAGCCTCGATGAATTTGACTATCTGCTGCGCCGTATCGTTACGATGGGCGCTTCGGCGGGTGCATATGTCATCCTGTCGACGGCAGAGGCATCGGTAGAAAGCGGTGGATTGCCCGCTGTGATTCGCAGCGCAATGTCGACGAAAATCCTTTTTCGCCCGACCTTGCCGGAAGCGCGGCTGATGTGGGATTCTCACCGGCTGGAAGCACTTTCCGTGCGTAATTTCAAACCGGGCGATGCCTGGTTTTCCTCGACGGACGGTGTTCATGACGAGGTATCGTTTGTTCACTTTCCGCAGATGGACTTTCGCACGTATGAATGTCTCGGTACGCTGTTAAAGGCGTACTATGGCGATTGACTGTATTAGCCCCGCCGCTCCGCCGCGCGTTAAGCAAGGCGGAGGCGGCGGTGTCAAAGTCAAATCGCCAAAAAACGGCTCTGTGACGCGCCCTAACGGGCTTGTTTTAGGGCGCGTCACATTCAAACTCGGTGCCAAAATCGAAAAAACAATAACATTTATGAAAGGAGTCTATTGACACCATGAAAAGCAAAAACAGCCTTCGGGTCAAAAATATGATGTATGAGCAGCAAATCAGTCATTTGCCGCGACAGATGAACACAGTCGAAGCCGTGTTTGAAACGGTCGGAAAATTGACTCCGAAGCGCTTTGCATTAGCGGTTCACGACCACGATATTTCCGATGATGGAAACCCCGCCGAAGCGCATCTCCACGTTATGATGTCATTTGAAAACGCGCGTTCGCTCTCCAGTATAGCGAAAACCTTGCATGAGCAGCCGCAGCAAATTGCGAAGTGGGACGAACATGGTGACGAAGGCTTTGCCTATCTTTGCCACGCAAACCCGGGTTCGGTCAGTAAATTTCAGTATGACCCGAGCAAGGTTTTATCGAATTTCGATTATCCCGAATTTTTGATGAAATACAAGGCGAATGTTCAAAAAAGGCAAAAAGCCGTCCGCGTCAATGACTTGCTTGACGCATTGAAAAACGGTTCGGTGAGTGTTGCGGAAATCGAGCAGCAGATGCCCGGTTCCTTGTATGCAAAATACGCTTCGCAAATCGAGCGCGTCAATATGCTCCGCTTGCGTAAAAGCGCCGAGGAATGGCGTCAAAAAGCGCAATCCGAGGGGAAAAGAATCAAGCTGATTTGGATTTACGGAGCAGCCGGAACGGGTAAGACCCGGCTTGCGAAAAAGTATGCAGGTGAACGAAACGAGCCGATTTTCATTTCGGGTTCGTCCAGAGATATTTTTCAGGCTTATGCCGGACAGCACGTTATCATTTTAGACGAGCTCCGTCCCGGCATGATGCAGTATTCTGACCTGTTGCGGCTCACGAATCCTTTTGGGATTGACGAGGCGATGATGGCTCCGGCGAGATATTCCGATAAATCAATCGCTGCCGACCTGTTTATCGTCACCTCGCCTTTATCTCCGAAAAACTTTCACATGGAAAGCAATCTGGGTTCTTACGATGATTTTGCACAGCTTCAGCGGCGCATTATCCTTACTATTCGTATGACGGCAGATGAAATTTCGAGAATGGAATGGAGCAAAGATTATTTCGATTATGTGGAAATTGCGGGGAGTTGCGTCCCGAATCCCTATTCTGCAAAGGGTAGCACTAACGCGGAATCTGAAGCAGCAGAACTTTTTTCACACATTATTTTATAATCCTCCGCAGAGGGAAATTCTTTTGTCAACTATTCTTTTGACAGACTTAACTCTATAATTTTGAAAATACTTTTTCTTGGCTTCAAGAATTGTTTGAAATACGATAGCGCCGCGTGTTTGGCGGGAAAGGGGGATAGAATGAAAAATATCAATGTTCCTGTTTGGGAAAAAGCAAATTTGACTCTTGACGAAGCCGCGGCGTACTTCGGTATCGGCGTGAATAAATTGCGTGAAATTACTGATGATAAACGATGTACGGCTGTGCTTTGGTGCGGGTCGAAAAGGCTCATAAAACGCAAACAGTTTGAAGATTATTTGAACAAATCATTTTCCGTTTGAGCGGAAATCTTGACAAAGGAGCACGTTTATGATATAATAAAATCGTAAACGTGCCCCTGTCACAGAAAGGAGAAAACACATGACAGGGAAACGAAAAGACAATAAAAACAGAGTATTAAAAGAAGGTGAATACCAACGGGAAAACGGCACATACGAATTTAAGTGGCGCGACCCACGGGGCAGAAGACATTCCGAGTATGCCAAAACTCTTGATGAACTCCGAGAAAAAGAACGTGAAGTGCAGCGTGACATCCTTGACGGCGTTAAATGCGACAAAAGGAACTTGACTGTAAACGACCTTTATTTTCGGTGGAAGCAGCTTAAACACGGCTTGAAGGACAATACCTTTCAGAATTATCAGTATATGTATTCGCAATTTGTCGAAGCCGATTTTGGGCGGTCAAGGGTGGCAGACCTGAAACGCATGGACGTTCGGGCGTTTTATAATCGTCTTGCCGATGAGCACCATTTGAAAGCGTCGACAATCGACAGCATACATACTGTGCTTCATCAGGTTTTAGAACTTGGCGTCGAGAACGATTATATACGCTATAATCCGTCAGACAATGCCTTAAAGGAACTCAAACGGGCACATTGTAACGACAGCGAAAAACGCAAAGCTCTGACGCTCGACGAGCAGCGACTTTTTGAGGACTTCCTGCGTCAGCCGGGCAAATATAACAAATGGTATCCTATTTTTACGGTTATGTTATGGACTGGTCTCCGGGTGGGAGAGTTGACGGGTTTGCGGTGGCGTGATGTCGATTTGGAAAACGGTATAATTGACATCAACCACACTTTGGTGTTTTATAAACGCGGTGAAAGCTGCTCTTATGCCATCAATACGCCGAAAACCAAAGCAGGAACCCGTATCGTGCCGATGCTGCCGAAAGTGAAAGAAGCGTTTTTGCAGGAAAAACAAATGCAAGAGGATTTTAACATTGAATGTAATGCGGTTGTGGACGGTTACACGGATTTTATTTTCGTCAACCGTTTCGGCGGTGTTCAAAATCAAGGGACACTGAATAAGGCATTGAGGCGCATTATCCGTGACTGCAATTATGAAGCAATGGATGAGTACAACGGCGCCCCCCCTGTCTTGCTTCCGCCGTTCAGCAATCACAATCTTCGCCACACTTTCACGACGCGGATGTGCGAAGCCGGGGTCAATATCAAGGCGATGCAGGAAATTCTCGGTCATGCCGATGCGGAAACCACAATGGATATTTACGCCGAAGCCACGCAGGATTTGAAGCGTTCGGAAATGATTTCGTTTTCCGAATACTTTGATAAAATCAAGACTTAATGTTGCTGTTGACCTTACGACCAACTTACGACACATTTACGACCATTTGTAAAGACTTATAAGGATTTAAGATAACATCAACGGTTTCATTGTCCCGTAATATAGGGCTTTGTAGACTTATAACGGGTTATAAAAAAACGGGAAAAATCTCCCAACCATAAATCCGCATGGTCATTCCAATATGCCCTATTGATATTTATAATTTCATTATT
>CANRCU010000214.1 GCA_947629215.1 uncultured Clostridia bacterium | reverse complement strand
CTACCTCGGACAGGATATTTCCCTTACTGTGGTCTTCTATAAGACGTATATATTCTTCCGCCGTAGGATAGCCCAACGAAAGCTTTATCATAAAACGATCAAGCTGAGCCTCGGGCAGCGGATATGTACCCTGCGTTTCAACGGGATTCTGTGTCGCAATAACAAAAAACGGCCGTTTCAATGCATATGTAACACCGTCGACGGTTATCTGCTTTTCCTCCATAGCCTCAAGCAAAGCCGACTGTGTACGCGGAGTTGCGCGGTTTATTTCGTCCGCAAGCAGGATATTTGTAAACATCGCACCTTTGCGAAATGTAAAATCGACTTTTCGCGGATCAAAAAATGTGATACCCGTCAAATCGGCAGGCAACAAATCGGGGGTAAATTGTATACGCTTGAAATCCGAACCGACCGATGCAGCCAATGTCCGTGCAAGCATTGTTTTGCCCGTGCCCGGCACATCCTCTATAAGCACATTTCCTCCCGCAAACAAAGCCGCAATAACAAGCGTTATTTCGTTTCTTTTGCCTGTTATGACTTTTTCGGTATTTTTTATCAGCAATTCCGATAATTCAGTTATCTTCATGGGTTTCCCTCCAAAAATCTTAATTTGCACTTTTTATACGCTGCATACTTATGATAAACTAACTTGGTTAGATTTTACCATATTTGCAGGAATTTTGCTATATAAAATAATATTTTTTTTGCAAAAAATATAAATAAAACCGTCAAAACTTATTTTAGGTCAAAATAAATGCAATTACCTGATATTTACACATCGGTTCAAAGAATAATTTACCGAAATACTTATAAAATAATATCAACAGGGAGGTAAATTAATATGAATATTAAAAAAATAACAGCGGTATTTCTTATTTTTGTTTCGGTGATACCACACACTGTTTTTGCGGCTGAACCGCCGCAGATAGAGGGCAAAGCGGCAATACTTATGGAAGCAGGCACGGGCAGGGTGCTTATGGAAAAAAATGCCGATGAGGCGCTTCCGCCTGCAAGCGTCACAAAAGTTATGACGCTTTTGCTTATATACGAAAACGTTGGTTCCGGAAAAATAAAATGGGACGACAGTGTTACAATATCCGAGCATGCGGCAAGTATGGGCGGCTCTCAAATCTTTCTCGAACCCAATCAGAAACAGACCGTGGAGGTACTCACAAAGTCTATAGCCATTGCGTCGGCAAACGACGCAGCTGTTGCCATGGCGGAATATATTGCGGGCAGCGAACAGGCATTTGTGGATATGATGAATAAACGCGCAAAAGAACTCGGTATGAAAAACGCAAATTTCAAAAATGCCTGCGGTCTGGATACGGAGGGTCACGTACTGAGCGCAAGGGATATTGCGCTTATGAGCCGTGAATTGATAACTAAACATCCCGAAGTGACCAAATATACGACCACCTGGCAGGACACCATTACACATACCACGGCAAAAGGTACAAAAGAATTTGGGCTGACAAACACAAACCGTCTTATAAAGTGGTATGACGGGGCAACGGGGCTTAAAACAGGTTCCACCGGGAAAGCGCTTTACTGCCTTTCGGGTACGGCAAAACGTGACGGTATGGAACTTATAGCCGTTATAATGGCTTGTCCGGAACCTAAGCTGAGATTTAACCAGGTGATGAAAATGCTTGACTACGGATATGCAAATTATATGCTGAAAAAAGGCGAACCAAGCGGCACTATCGCTGCATCCGTACCCGTGACGGGCGGTGAATGCGATACGGTCAATGCAATTGTTGACAAAGAGGTAAGCATATTGACCGAGAAAAGCGGAAAAGAGCTGTCATACAATATCGAAACAAAAAACGACCTGACCGCGCCCGTCAAAAAAGGCGACGAAATAGGCAGGATAATTTACACTCTTGACGGAAAACGTGTGGGAGAGAGTGCGCTTATATCCGAAAAGGATGTAGAAAGATGCGGTTTCGGCAAAAATCTGAAAGACCTTATGAAAAAATGGTTCAAGGGCTGACCGATACGCAATGTTTATATACGCTCGGGCTGTCGTAAACGGCAAAATCAAATGCTGTTTGCGGCAGCCTTTTTTTATAAAAAATAACTTGACAAAATAATGGTATAATGCTAATATAATGTAAAAGCAATTCCTATAAAATTACTAAGAATTAAAAATCGGACTAAAACGATATTATTCTTATATTTTCCATAAACAACATACAGCTCATACTCATAAAATAAATATAGCTGTTTGTGAATATGTAAACGCTGTTGACGGGAGGTGCGCTTTAATGAAAATGTCAACAAAAGGACGGTACGGTCTGAGAGCTATGGCTGATATTGCCGCAAACAGCAGCAAAGGCTGTGTTTCGCTCAAAAGTGTCGCGGAACGGCAAAATATAAGCGAAAGTTATCTTGAGCAGCTTATCTGTTCACTAAAAAAAGCAGGGCTTGTCAAAAGCATAAGGGGCGCTCAGGGCGGGTATACTCTTTCAAAAAACGCCTCCGACATAACCGTCGGCGAGATTTTGAGGGCGCTTGAAGGGCCGCTTGACATAGTTGAGTGTACTTCAAACAAAGATGTCTGCGGTCTGGGAAATTGCGATAAATGTGTAACAAAAAATGTATGGGAAAAACTAAGCGAAAGTGTCAACGAAGCTGCCGACAGTATTACCTTGGATATGCTTACATAGTCAAGATAAGTATGCTCGGACAGAACATAATATAAAAAGAAAGTGAGATGCAGATAATGGAATATTATTTTGACAATGCGGCAACAACACAAGTCCGCCCCGAAGTTCTTGAGGCTATGCTGCCATATTTTACCCAAAGTTACGGTAATCCGTCAAGTATTTATAAGATAGCACAGCAAAATAAAAAGGCTGTGGATACAGCAAGAAAACAAATTGCAGATGCGATAAACTCGCGCACGGAAGAAATTTATTTCACAGCGGGCGGCTCCGAATCCGACAACTGGGCATTAAAGGGTATTGCAGACAGTATGTCGGCAAAAGGAAAACATATAATAACAACTGCGATAGAACACCATGCCATACTTCATACCTGCGAGTATCTTGAAACAAAGGGTTACGAGGTAACGTATCTGCCTGTAAACGAAGTCGGTCTTGTGTCGGTCGAGGAGTTGAAAAACGCTATCCGCTCCGATACGATACTTGTATCCGTAATGTTTGCAAACAACGAGATAGGCACTATACAGCCGATAGCCGAGATAGGCGCCGTATGCCGTGAAAAAGGCGTTATTTTTCACACGGACGCTGTTCAGGCGGTGGCTCACGTTCCCGTTGATGTTGAGGCTATGAATATCGATATGCTGTCCATGAGCGGGAACGTGAGGTCATAAATTTTACGGACCGAAAGGGATAGGCGCTTTATATATAAGAAAAGGCATAAAAATACCGTCGTTCATACACGGCGGCGCTCAGGAAAGAAAACGCCGTGCAGGTACGGAAAACGTACCCGGCATTGTCGGTATGGGCAAGGCGATAGAGCTTGCCGTAAGCGAGCTTGATACCGAGATGCCAAGGCTTATAGCTTTAAGAACAAAGCTGATAAACGGTATTTTGGATAAAATACCCTATGCCCGTCTGAACGGGGATTCCGAAAAAAGGCTGCCCGGCAATGTAAATATCTCGTTTGAATTTGTAGAAGGCGAGTCGATATTGTTGCTGCTGGATATGAACGATATATGCGCATCGAGCGGAAGTGCCTGCACAAGCGGTTCGCTTGACCCATCGCACGTTTTGCTTGCAATAGGTCTGCCGCATGAAAAAGCGCACGGCTCTTTAAGGCTTACCATGGGGCATTTCACAAAAGAAGAAGAAGTTGATTATCTGCTTGAAAAACTTCCGCCCATAATCGAAAGGCTAAGGGATATGTCACCGTTGTATGAGGCTGTAAAAAACAAAAAGTAAGGAGATATGAAATTATGATGTACAGTGAAAAAGTTATGGATCATTTCATGAACCCGCGCAATGTCGGTGAAATAGAAGATGCCAGCGGCGTAGGCACGGTAGGCAACGCCAAATGCGGCGACATAATGCGCATGTACCTCGATATCGATGAAAACGGCGTTATTCAGGAGGCGAAATTCAAAACCTTCGGCTGTGGCGCGGCAGTCGCCACAAGCAGCATGGCGACCGAACTTGTAAAGGGCAAGACTATACAGGAGGCGCTGCAGGTGACAAACAAGGCGGTAATGGAGGCACTTGACGGACTTCCGC